>DASPJG010000808.1:0-5783 GCA_035628755.1 Pyrinomonadaceae bacterium | reverse complement strand
GAGGCACACGGCCAACCCCGCGCCCGCCTCAAGCTCCTCCGGCTCGTCTGCCGCTTCCGTCAACGCTCTTTCGTCGTATCCGCCCATAATGTCAGGGAAGAGGGATGAACAGGAAAGCCCCTGCTCTCTTGAACAGTTCTTTCATCCCTCCAATCTCCGCCCGCATTCCTTTCTTCAGACTCCGTGAACGTCCGCGCCCCAGATCATTTTGTGTAGTTGCATCTGCATGCGAACTTTGTGAAGGCCGCTCGAAGCGAGCCATTCGGCTAATGATTGCAAGTCGGTTTGCCCCCAGACGGGCGAGACGAGAATGGCGTGCGCGCGGCGTTCGAGGTCGTAGCGCGCGATCACGTCGCGGGCGTAGTCCCAGTCGGCGCGATCCACGACGACGAATTTGATCTCGTCGCGGTCGGCGCGCAAGCGTTCAAGGTTCGGCCAGTGATTGCGCTCGGCTTCGCCGGACGCAGGGCACTTCACGTCGAGGATAATTTTGGCGCGCGGGTCAACGCGTTCGGTCGAGACGTAGCCGCCCGTTTCGATGAGCACCTCGAAACCCGCGTCGCAGAGGCGCGTGATCAGCGTGAAGGCTTCGCGCTGCGCGAGCGGTTCGCCGCCCGTTACTTCGACGAGTCGGCAGTTCATCGCCTGCACCTCTGCGAGCACGTCTTCGAGCGACATGCGCTCGCCGCCCGTGAACGTGTATTCGCTGTCGCACCAGACGCAGCGCATCGGGCAGCCCGTCAGGCGCACAAACGCGCATGGCCGCCCGGCGTGCGTTGACTCGCCTTGAATGGAACGAAAAATTTCCGTGACGCGAAGCATGAAAATCGAAAAGTTGTCCGTGGTCAATGGTCAGTTGCCAGCTGTTCTTTGTCTGTAGGTTAGTAGCTCACCTCAATTTATAGCGGCTTGAAAGGCGGCCACAAACAACTGACAACTGGCTACGGACAACTGACATCTCTTTTCCTTGTGTTAGCATACGCGCTCGGCAGGCGGAGCATCAAACCCAGACGATGAGCCGGAAGGCGACAGCAACGGCAACCACGGAGCAACTTTTGCGCGATGGCACGGCGCGCCTGTTGGGGCGTGCGGTCGAGGCGCGCTCGCTCGACGTGGACGCGCTCCTGACGCGCGTGGGCGGCGTGTTGGAGAAGTATCTGTTGCGTCACCAGCCGGAGGCGTCGGCGGCGGAGATCGACAATTTTCTCGACGCCTTGCGCGCCGACGATTTATGTCTCGTCGTGGCGTGCGAGCGCGGCGACGATGCGGCATGGTCTGATTTGATGGAGCAGTTTCGCGCAACCGTGTTGTCGGCGGCGCGCGGCGCATCGGCGAACGAGGTGGCAGCCGAGGAGTTGGCGCAGTCCGTGTGGGCTGACCTGTACGGCCTACGCAGGCGCGCGGACGGGAGCGTGTCGGGCAAACTTGCTTATTATTCCGGCTGCGGTTCGCTCGGCGGTTGGCTGCGCGCCGTCGTCGGTCAACTTGCCGTTGACCGCCATCGCAAGTCCGCGCGGCTCGTGCAGACGGAAGAGGCGACGGACTTCGACCGCCTCGCGCAGGAGACACACGAAGAGACGGACAACTTCACCGTCGCCGCGCCGCCCGACCCCGAGCGCGCGCTGGCCGGTCGGGAAACCAGCGACGCGCTCGAACGCGCCCTCGCCGACGCGCTCGCCGGACTCGACGCGGAAGACCGTCTCCTGATCAAGCTCTATTACTTCGACGACCTGCGGCTGCGCGAAGCGGGCGCGGTGCTCGGCGTACACGAGGCGACGGCGAGCCGCCGCCTGACGCGCCTGCACACGGAGATCAAAAAGCGCGTCGTCGCGTCTCTCGTCGCCGAGCACGGCTGGACGAAACAGGAGGCGGCGCGCACGCTCGCCGATGCCGCGACGCATCTCGACACAGACCTCCGCCGCATGCTCGCCGGGGCGGAAACCCCTGCGGTGAGCGAACGGCGCGAGGAACTTTACGAATGAAGCGCGCATGAGCGGCACGCGTCGCGGCGGACGCAAGATCGGGGCGTGTCGCGCGTTCTGTAAATGGCCGGAAGTTGGATAGAGTTCGACCCTGAGTTTAATGAAAGCAGAGTTCGATAAAGATATAGATTCGCTGTTACGCGAAAGCGCGCGACGCGGGCGTGCCGCATCCGTCGAACCGGGCGCGGCTGCGGGCGGCGCGGTGCACGCCGCGCACCTCGATGCCGACGAGCAGAGCGCGTATGCGGAGAACGCGCTGCCCGCAGCCGCGCGCGCACATTACGCCGCGCATCTTGCGGACTGCGACGATTGCCGCCGCAACGTGACGCGGCTCGCGCTCGCCGCGGGCATGCCCGCACAGTTGGAGCCGCGCGCGACTGCCGCGGAACAGGCGGTTCCGGCAAACGTTAACTGGCGCGAACGCCTCGGGGCGTTGCTTGCGCCGCGCGCGTGGCGTTACGCTGTGCCCGCACTGGCGTTGCTGCTTGTCAGCGTGGTCACGTTCGTCGTTTTGACGAGGAAACCGCGCGAACAGGCTGCCGACACCACCATCGCTCGGCGCAACACGTCGGAGCCGCAGAGGCCGCAGGCGGCGCAGCCGGAAACGCATCACGCGCAACAGAACGACAACGCGACGGCGACTACTATTCCCGCTGCGCCCGGCGACGGGGGCGTGACTGTCGCGCCGAACGCGGGCGCTTCGCCGTCCAACCCGAACGTGTCTGCGGCAAAAGAGGAGATCGCCGCGAATAGCGAGCGCGCGGAAGTTGCACAGCCGGTGACAGGCGTGACTCTCAACGATGTCGCCTCGCCTCCGCCGCCCGCGCCTGTGACGGGCAGCGGCGCGCCCGCGCGCACCGTCTCGGAGTTGCCTATGGCGACACCCGCGCCCGCTGTGGACGAGTTGACGATCACGTCCTCACAGGAGGCGAAAGCCAAAAGCGGCGCACCTGCCCCGCAGTTGCGGAAGCTCGAACAGAGAGCGGGCGACTTTGAAAACCGCCAGTATGAAAATCGCCAGCCCGAGAAACTGAGCGGCCCCCGCCGCAACGAACAGGCGCGCAACACGCGCCCGGCTGATGCGGACGATTCACGTGCCGACAGGCGAGGCGGGAACGTCGGCGCGACTGCGTCCGCGCCGCCCGCCGCCACCGCCGCCGAGAGACGTTCGCGCCAGCCCGAGGCGGATCGCCGCAGGGATGAAAATCGTCAGGCGGAAAATTTGGAAAGGAGCGAGGGCGCGAGCGCGAAGTCTGTCGCCGAGACGCGCACCGTCGCCGGGAGAAAATTCCGCCGTCAGGACAACGCGTGGGTTGACACGGCTTACAGGGCCGGGCAGTCCTACACGGTCGTCCGTCGCGGCTCTGAACAGTTTCGCGCGCTCGCCGCAGACGAGCCGGAACTGCGCCGCATTGCCGACGCGCTCGGCGGCGAAGTCACGGTCGTCTGGAAAGGCCGCGCTTACCGCATCAGATAAAAGCCGTCAATCGTTAGTCGTAAATCGTGAAAAGCCGTCAATCGTGAATCGTAAATTCGTGAATAGAAAGAGAACTGCTTTTCTCTATTCACGAATTTACGATTCACGATTTACTGTCTGACGGTTTAATATCCTCCCGCCTTTCACAGCCACGCATGGAGGTCTTCAAATGATCTTCCGCAGCCTCTACCCGGAGATCGAGCTTCCGTCCACGCCGCTCAAGCCCTTCGTGCCGGCGCGTGCGCGCGAACGCGGCGACAAGACCGCATTGATTGACGCTGTGAGCGGGCGCACGATCACCTACAGGCAACTCGACGAGGCGGTGCGGCGCGTCGCCGCCGGACTCGTTGCGCGAGCGCGCGAAGTAACTTTCAAGGAGCGCGGACGCGCGAAGTAAATCTCGAATTCTCAACACCAACGCAGCGGAGACAAATTATCTCATGTCGAAAAACTCAAACCGCGCGCGCCGCGCATGCGCTTCAATCGTCGTTGTTGTTCTGCTCGTCACGGCCTTCGTCCTCGCGCCCGTCGCCAGCGCGCAGCGAAGAGGCGGCGCGCGCCGCCGCGCCAACGCTTCTTCCGCATTAACCGCCGCCCGCGCGCCGCGCCGCGACCCCGATGTCGCGCGCATCCTCGCCGAGATCAATCCGCGCAACATCGAGCGCACGGTGCGCCGGCTCGTCTCCTTCGGCACGCGCAACACGCTCTCGGCGCAGGACAATCCCGCGCGCGGCATCGGCGCGGCGCGCGACTGGCTCAAGAGTGAGTTTGACCGGATCGCGCGAAGCGCGGGCGGGCGGCTGACGGTCGAGTTACAGTCCTACACGCAGGAGGCGAACCCGCCCCCGCGCGGTCGCATCCCGCAGCCCACAGTCATCACGAACGTGGTGGCGACGCTCAGGGGTGCGCAACCGTCTTCCGCCGCGCGCATGTACGTCGTGAGCGGCCACTACGATTCGATGTGTACCAGCCCGGTCAACGCCACCTGCGACGCGCCGGGCGCGAACGACGATGCATCGGGCGTCGCCGCTGTCGTCGAGATGGCGCGCGTGATGTCGCGTCGAGAGTTCGACGCGACGATTGTGTTCATGGCCGTCGCGGGCGAAGAACAGGGCTTGCTCGGCGCGACCTACTATGCGGAGCAGGCGAAGCAGAAGAGTCTGAACATCGAGGCCATGTTCACGAACGACATCGTGGGCAACACGCTCGGCGGTAACGGCGTGCGCGACCGCAACTCGCTGCGCGTCTTTTCCGAAGGCGTGCCCTCGAACGAGACGCCTGAAGAGGCGAACGTGCGGCGCGGCACGGGCGGCGAAAACGATTCCGCTTCGCGCCAGCTTGCGCGCTTTATCAAAGAGACGAGCGCAATCTATCTGCCGCGCTTTAACGTGCGGATGATCTACCGGCGCGACCGCTACCTGCGCGGCGGCGACCACATCCCGTTTCTCGAACGCGGCTTCGCGGCGGTGCGCTTCACCGAGCCGAACGAAGAATACAAGCACCAGCACCAGAACGTGCGCACCGAAAACGGCGTCGTCTATGGCGACCTTCCCGAGTTTGTTGACTACGGCTACATCGCGCAGGTCGCGCGCGTCAACGCCGCCGCGCTCGCCACGCTCGCACGCGCCCCCGCGCGCCCGAAAGGTGTTGGCCTGCTCACGCGCAACCTGACGAACGACACAGACCTCCAATGGACGGCCAACACCGAAGAAGACCTCGCGGGCTACGAGATCGTCTGGCGCGAGACATCTTCACCCGTCTGGACTGACTCGCGCCCGGTGGGCAACGTGACGAGCTACACGGTGCGCGGCATGTCTAAAGACAACTACTTCTTCGGCGTGCGCGCAGTGGACAGGCAAGGCAATCGCAGCCCTGTCAGCGCGCCGCGCCCGGTTCGTTGAACAACAGATTCGCCGACGCGGACACGGGGAAAGCGCGTCGGAAAAGATGAAGCGGGAACGATGAACGCGGGCGTCAGAGCAACCTGTCTGCGGTTCATCGTTCCGCGTTCCTCCTGCATTGTTTTCCCCTCTGCGCACCCTCCTCGCCCCTCCTGCCCGCGATGTCGAACGCTTCCGGGTCTCCTCACTTTATTCAACCTTTTATCCTGCCCCCGCGTCTAAACCATCGGGTTGTCTCAAACTCGGAAAAATCGCTCCGACCAGAAGGTATTTACGCGAATATTGAATTCCCGCAAGGCATAGCAGTTATGAAACTTCTTAGGAACAGGTCTTTTAACGCCGCCACCCCGCGCCTTTTGCGCCGCGCAACGGCCATTTCGCTCGCGTTCGCGCTCGTCGCCGGTTCGCTCGCGGCCTTCCAGC
>DASPJG010000807.1:0-3770 GCA_035628755.1 Pyrinomonadaceae bacterium | reverse complement strand
GGTTCGTCGCGCCACAGGTACGGTCAGTAAACAGCGTCGGCAGCGGCGACGCCGCGATGGCCGGGCTCGCCGCCGCGCTCCGTCGCGGCTTGACGGCTGAAGAGGCGGGCGCGCTGGCCGTCGCAGCCGGGGCGGCCAACTCGCTGCACGGCGCGGGCGGGTGCAGCGCGACGGAGATCGAGGAGTTACGACCACGCGTGCGATGTGAAGCGGAGGAGTTTTAGCGGCTGGTTCTCAGTGAACCCAATCGGGCGGCACGAACTCAACGGCGACCACTTCGCCGTCGGCCAGTCGCGCATCCTTCGGCAGACGGTAGGTGACGAGGACGGGGTTTGAGCGCGTGTGCAGGCCACACTCGATGCGACCGCGCACGTCAGCCGTGTAGCTGACGAAGCGAATGCGGTTGAGCGCGGGGCTGCGCAGTTTCAAAGTGCCTTGAGGCGTCTCGACGAGGAGCGTGACGCCCGCCGCGTCGTCGCATTCGACGCTCACGAGTTGGCCGCACGCCTGCTGCCCGTCGAAGCGCAGGGGCTTGAACTGGGGGCCGGGCTGCGGCATGTCGCAGGGCTGCGCTTCCTCTGCGGAGGGCGACGCGGGCGTCGCCGCCGCTGCACCATCGTTACTCGACGCGAGAGCGTTCGCCGTCGCGTCGCCGGGCGTGATGCTCTGCGCCCTGCGCTGCGCGGCGGCCTGTTCTTCGCTCGTCGCCACTTTTTCGAGCAGCATTTGCGCTTCGGCGCGGGTCTGCGCCGAGCGGCGGTCGCGCGCGAGCGGTTCGAGCATCTGCCGCGCGCGGTCGAACTCGGCGCGGCGCGCGTGCAGTTGCGCCAGCAACAACTTGAACTCTTGCCGGCGGGGCGCGAGCGTCGCGGCGTGGCCGAGGAGCGCGAAGGTCTCGTCCACGCGCGGGCTGCGTTCGATGTCTACGCGACCGAGGAGAGCATAGGCTTCGAGGAAGTTCGGTGCGAGTTCGATCACCTTCAGGAGTTCGGCGCGGATGAGGCGCGTCGTCGCGGCGTAGCCCAGGACGGTCTTCTCCGTCTCCAAACCCTCGCGGCGGAGCAGGTCTGCGTAATAAAAGCGCGCGAGATAATTCTCCGGCGCGAGACTAACGGCGCGCTCAAGGTGCTCTCTCGCCTCGGCGAGCCGGTTTTGCTGGAGCCGCATGAGGCCGAGCGAACTGTGCGCCGGGGCGAGGTTCGCGTCCAGTTTCAACGCGCGCGCGAGATATTCTTCGGCGTCGCCGGGGCGATTCGTGTGCAGGAGCAGATCGCCGAGCGTGGCCTGCGCTTCGGCCTCCGTGAGCGCGCGGCTCTCCAGTTTCGCGCCCGAAGGCACGGGCGCGTTGAAGGATTCGCTGCGCAGGGGGTAGCGCGCGGCGCGGATGTAGGCGGCGAGCGCGCGTTCTATCTGCCCGAAGTCAACCTTGAACGCCTCGCGGAAACTCTCTTCGACGGGCGTGCCTGCCGACGCGAGTTCGAGATAGCGCGCGAGTTGCGCCTGCCGCACGCCGCCCGGATCGTTCAAGAGGTAATGCACGAACGCCCACGACTGCGCGTAGAAGACGGCGTGCTTGTCCTGCTGTTGATAATGTGCGGAGGAAGAATCGGCTGACAGCAGCGTCTTGAGCGGCAGTAGCCCCGCGCGCGCCAGTGCGTCTAGGCGGTGCGTGAGTTCGCGCCCCAGACGGACGCGCCGCCTGTCCGCGGACAATTCAAACTCGCTGTAATACTGCGCCAGCCCTTCGTTGAACCAGACGGGCGCGCCCGCGTAGTTGTTCCTCACGAGCGCGTGGACGTATTCGTGAAAGAGCACGGAGAGCGGATTGCGCCCGCCGCCGACGTTCAGCGAGAGCGTGATGTAGTTAACGTCGGGGCTGAACTGAAAGTAACCGGCCACGTCGCGCCGCAGGTCGCCGCCATACATGGGCTTGAAGAATTCATAGTCGCCGCCGTTCCGAAACAGGATCACCGTGATCGGCATCGACACGTCGAACCCGTCCTGCGCCTGCAAGCGCGAAAAGATCGCGCGGAGTTCTTCCAGACGCGTGGCCGCGCTCCGCGCCTCCGCATCGCCCGCGTTGCTGATGACGACGAAATTCTCCGACCTCACGCTCGTCCAGCCCCGCCGCGCCGTCGCCGCCGCTTCCTCCTGCGCGCCCGCGCACAGCGGCAGCAACCCGGCGATGAGACACACGACGACCGCGACAAGGGGGCGGGCGAGGCGTTTCGAGATTTGCGCTTTCATTTGTCGAAAAAGGAAATTAGATGCGACGGGCGCGCAGGACGGAAGCCCGTCGCGCTGCCTGATTATAACCCTTAACCATCCGGCGCGAAATGCCATTACCGCCGCGATTATATTTGTCTCGCGCGCCGCAAAACTTTCACCACACATTCAAACTAACCTCTACGGTTCACGGTTGACATTCGGGCGCACACGCCGGAAGATCAACGAACAATGAAGGGGCAAATCATGAGCGCAGCAGAGACTAATCAAGCGACGGCGGAAACGAAGCCGAAAGTGACGGATTTGGAACTCGCGCAGAGGAGCGCGGAAGGCGACCGCGAGGCGTTCGAAGAGTTGTATCACCGCCATTTCCGGCGCGTCTACGCTCTCTGCCTCCGCATGACCTCGAACCCCTCGACCGCCGAAGACCTCACGCAGGAAGTGTTTATCCACCTCTTCAACAAAATCGGGAGTTTTCGCGGTGATTCGGCCTTCACCACTTGGCTTCACCGCATGACGGTCAATCACGTCCTGATGTACTTCCGCAAGAGCAGCACGCGCTCCGAATTGTTGACGGCGGAGGGCGAAACGCCCATCCAGATCGTGCGCGGCACGGAGAATCAGGCCAAGATGCCCGTCGTTGACCGCATCGCGCTGGAGAAAGCCATCTCGGAGTTGCCGCCCGGTTACCGCAGCGTTTTCGTCCTCCACGACGTGGAAGGCTACGAACACGAGGAAATCGGTCGCATGCTCGGCACTTCGACCGGCACGAGCAAATCGCAATTGCACAAGGCGCGTTTAAAATTAAGAGACCTCATCAGGCGACAGGCCGGGCAAAATTAGCATCTTAGGTGCGCCAGAAATTTTAAGACCCCTCCGGGAGAGACCCTCGATGGAATGTGAAGAAAGTTTACAACTGCTCAGCGACTACCATGCCAACGCACTCGACGAGCAGAAGCGGGACGGGGTGCGCGAGCATCTCAATTGTTGCCCCCCTTGCGACGGCGTCTATCACGATGTCGAAACCATCATCGTCTCAGCCAGTTCGCTCCGCGAAGAAGAAGGCATCTCGTTCCCCGACGAAACGGCCATCTGGCAGCGTATCCAGTTTTCCTGAGTTCACGCGCCGACCGCCCCGCCCCGCGTGACACTCGCGCGGGCGGCTTATGCGTTCCCGAAACTTTTCCGGTCGCTTATGGCCGGGGCGGATATTTAATAAGTGGTCGTTTCTTTCAGAGGGCGTTCTCCCGTGATCTTTTCGGAGTCGTTTCGCCAGTATTTCGCAGGATTTATGCCTTACTTCCCTCACATAAGGCAGTTAATTTCCCCTGCCATAAAACTTTTTAATCTTTTAATTCATCTAACTCGTACTAAGGGGCGGCGCAAAAGGGGTTGCCTCGCACGGCGAAGGAGTTTATGCTACAGCCAACGTAGCTTTATTAAATAGTTTATCGTCAGGGCGGCACTTTTCACGCATCGTGCGCTACAAGAGCGGCAGGCGCAGAGGTTAATGGTAAGTATGATTGAGAAGGACAGAGCGGATG
>DASPJG010000806.1:0-2973 GCA_035628755.1 Pyrinomonadaceae bacterium | reverse complement strand
TGGGCAGCGACAACGTCGCCTTCAAACGCTACCTGCTGCAAGACCCTTACAGCCCGGTCTCGCTCGTCGATCTGTTCCGCCTGAGCCTGTGGAAGCTCGCGCTTTTTTATCTCTTTCTCGCGGCGGTGCTCGCCAATTTGTCGCGCTCTGCGTTCGGGCGCAGGCTGCTCGGACTGCTGGCTTTGAGCGGGCTGCCCGTGCTCGGCTTCGCGCTCATGTGGCAGGGCACGGTGATGGAACGTTACCTGCCGTGGTTTCCGTTCCTCTTTCTCGCGCTCGCCTATTCTCTGGCCGACCGGCGCGCGTTTCGTCTCGGCAAAGCGATCACGCTGGGCTTTCTGCTGGCGATGATCGTCACGAATTTCGCGGCGATGTGGAAGCCCGCGCTCGACGGGCGCGAGGAAGCGGCGACGGTGCGCGTGCGCGAGTTGCAGCCGCTCGTCAGGCCGCAGAGCATCGTCCTCGTCGGCAAGGACGAACTGGAAAACTTCGTCCGCGATTTTCCCTTCAACCCGGTCAATCATCACAACGACCTGCGCATCCACTCGTTTCTGCCGCTCGGCATGCCGCAACTGACGGCGTGGCGCGAGGACGTGGCGCGGCGCGCGTTCGCGGCGTGGAGCGCGGGCGGCGACGTGTTCGTGTCGCGGCGCGTGTTCGCGGAGAGGCCGCGCGCTGAGTGGGAGTGGGTTGAGGGCGCAGACCCGCGCGTGCGCTGGGCGGAGGTCTACGAGTTTTTCGCGCAACTCGAAACGGGGCAGGCGATCGGCGGCGAAGACGGTTTCGCGCTCCTGCCGCGCACGCCGAAGAACGAGAAGTTTTTAGGTCAATTCTCCGCGCCGGACAAAGCGCATGACAGCGTGGCGGCGAATTAGATAAAGTTGAAGCGGACGCCCGCCGCGCGCGTGTCCGCAAATTTTCGGCGACCAAGAATCAGCAACGGGAACAAATATGAAACTGAGCGTGTTCGGATTGGGCTACGTGGGTTGCGTGTCGGCGGCGTGCTTCGCGCGCGAGGGGCACGAGGTGGTGGGCGTTGACGTGAACCCGACCAAGGTGGAGATCATCAACGGCGGGCGCAGCCCGATTGTCGAGGCGGGCGTCGGCGAGTTGATCGGCGAGATGGTCGGGGCGGGGCGTTTGCGCGCGACGACCGACACCGGAGAAGCGATTCGCAGTTCCGAGGTGTCGCTCGTCTGCGTCGGCACGCCGAGCAACCCGAACGGCAGCCTCGATCTCAAGTACGTGCGGCGCGTGTGCGAGGAGATCGGGCGGGAGTTGAAGGCGAAGAACGCGCGGCACACCATCGTCATTCGTTCGACGATGCTGCCGGGCACGATTGAAACAGTCGTCGTGCCGACGCTCGAAGAGCACTCCGGCAAACGCGCGGGGAGCGATTTCGGCGTCTGCATCAACCCGGAATTTTTGCGCGAGGGCACGTCGCTCAAAGATTTTTACGCGCCGCCCTTCACCCTGATCGGCGCGGACGAAGAGGCGGCGGCGGCCACCGTCAGCCAACTCTACGCGCGGATTGACGCGCCGCTCTACGTGATCGGCGTGCGCGCCGCAGAGATGGTCAAGTACACTTGCAACTGTTTTCACGCGCTCAAGGTGAGCTTCGCCAACGAGGTCGGAAACATCTGCAAGGAACTCGACATCGACAGCCACGAGGTGATGCGCGTGTTCTGCGAAGACACGAAGCTGAACCTGTCGCCCTACTATCTGAAACCCGGCTTCGCCTTCGGCGGCTCGTGCCTGCCTAAAGACTTGCGCGCGATCACTTACAAGGCGAAAGAGTTGGACGTGGACGTGCCGGTGCTGGCGTCGGTGTTGCAGAGCAACCGGCGGCAGATCGAGCACGCGCTGGAGATGGTGCTGGCGACGGGCAAAAAGCGCATCGGCGTGCTCGGCTTCTCGTTCAAGGCGGGCACGGACGATTTGCGCGAGTCGCCGATGGTCGCGCTCATCGAGTCGCTCATCGGGAAGGGCATGCACCTCGCCATCTACGACCGCGACGTGTCGCTCGCACGCCTCTTCGGCGCAAACAAGGAATACATCGAGCGCGAGATACCGCACATCTCACAACTCATGCGCGACAGCATCGGGGAGGTTCTGGAAGCCTCCGACGTGCTCATCATCGGCAACAAGGCGGCGGAGTTCCGCCAGATCGAAACCAGCTTGCGCGAGGGGCAGACGGTGATCGATCTCGTCCGCCTGTTTGAAGACCGAGTCAGCGAAGGCTCGTATCAGGGCATTTGCTGGTAGGCGCGCCCTCCGGCAACACACGGCGAAAAATTCGTCGCTCAAGAGCATGAACCAAATCGCTAATGGCTCTATTCCCGCGCAGCCTGCAACGGGAAAGAGCCGCGCGCGGCGGCTGGCGCGGGCGTGCGTCGCGCTCGTCGTCCTGTGGCCTCTTGTCGCGTGGGGTGTCGCGCGTGCACTCGTCGTGCGCGACGAGTGGCCGCGCGCCGACGTGATCGTCGTGTTGAGCGGCGCGAGCGAGTACGTCGAGCGCACGCGGTATGCGGCGGAACTCTGGCGGCGCGGTGTCGCGCCGAAGATCGTCTTAACGAACGACAACCTGCGCGGCGGTTGGAACAGCGAGCAGCAGCGCAACCCGTACTTCATCGAGCGCGAGGCGGAAGAACTGCGGCGTGCGGGCGTGCCGGGCGCGCAAATAGAAGCGTTGCCCGAGCCGGTGGCGAGCACTTATGATGAGGCCGTGCGATTGCGCGCCTATGCGTCGGAGCAGGGCATCGGTTCCGTCCTCGTCGTCACCTCGGCTTATCATTCGCGTCGCGCGCTGTGGACGATGCGACGCGTGTTTGGCGGAACGAGCGTGCGCGTCGGGGTCGCGCCGGTCGCGACGGGCGCACAGACGCCGACGCCCTTGACGTGGTGGTTGTCCGCGCGCGGGTGGCGCAGCGTCGCGCCGGAGTATCCCAAGCTCGTCTATTACCGGCTTCGCTA
>DASPJG010000805.1:0-3181 GCA_035628755.1 Pyrinomonadaceae bacterium | reverse complement strand
ATCAGTTTCTCCGCCTCGATTGCCGTCTCCACGCGTCGCTCCGGTTCACGCTGCCACATCCGGTCGCGGTAAGTTTCGATCTCTTCCGGCAACTGCTTGATGACGTTCACAAGCTCTCCATCTCTTCAAAATTTGGGACAACCGGAAACGCGCCCGTCGCCCGCGCACATGCTTTCGCCGCCGCCCCGTCATTCATTCAAAGTAACTGACCGAATTCTCTCAAGCTGACCGCAGGCATGCCTCCTGCGCCTCCTAGCCCACTATAAAAAACGGCACTTTTTGCGGGCTTTTCGTTTATTCCGAACACTTTGCCCGCCGTGGCATGGTCGTTGCCCGAACGTTCCGCGTGCGCGCTTACCACGGCACAGCCAACACTATGAGCTACAAGACGGCCAGCGCAAGAACTCCCCGGTAAATTTGCTGCGGCGCGCGCCCGCCGGACGGCGCGCATGACAGAATGTGCAGGCGCGGATTTCACCCGCCCGCATCAAGCTCGACGGTCTCACCCGAAGTGAACACAGCGCAACTCTCCCCCTCATGATGCAATTATCAGGATGATGCAATTATCAGGCAGACAACGTTTCTCTCGCCCATTCATGGTGTTGGTGGGCGTGTTCGGCCTGTGCGCCTTCCTGCTCGCGCTGCGCGATCTCCCTTACGCGAATATCGATCTGAGATTTCTGCTTCTCGCCGCGATGACGCTCACCATCGGCTCGCGGGTCAGCATCCAAATCCCGCGCGTCTGCGGTCATATCTCTGTCTCCGACACGTTCATCTTCCTGACTATCCTTCTCTTCGGGGGCGATGCCGGGGTGGTGCTCGCCACGCTCGACGGCCTGTTGACCTCGCTCCGCATCAGCAAGAAAACCTCGACCCGGCTTTTTAACGCCGCGGTGATGGCCTTCTCCACCTTCGCCACCGCCGAATGCGTGCGCTACCTCTTCGGCGACATCGTCGCGCTGACCGGCGCGGCCTACTCTCCCCTCTTCTTTCTCGCTACGTGCGTTATGGCGCTCGTGCAATACGTCGTCAATTCCGGCACGGTCGCTATCGGCGGCGCGTTCAAGTTCAACGAACCGTTCTGGGAGTCTTGGCGCAGGAAATACCTCTGGACATCGCTCACCTACATCACGGGCGCATCCGCCGCCGCTGTCCTTGCCAAGCTCATCAGCGTGGCGGGCTTCTACGCTATCCTCGGCGCGCTCCCCTTCATCGGCGTCGTCTATTTCACCTACCTCACCTATTTGAAGAACATCGAGACTTCGGTGGCTCAAGCCGAACAGGCCGAGCGACACATTGCTGAGTTGTCCCGCTACATCGCCGAGCAGGAACGCCTGCGCCAGCAGTTTTCGCAACTCGAAAAATTGTCCGCGCTCGGCGAACTCGCCTCCGGCGTGGCGCACGACTTCAACAACACGCTCGCCGGCATACTTGGCCGCGCACAGTTGATGCTCCGCACCGACGACCCTGAAAAACTGAGGCGCGGGCTTCAGGTTATCATCAAGACTGCGGAGGATGGCGCAAAGACCGTCAAGCGCATTCAAGACTTCGCACGCCAGCGGCGCGACCACGATTTCGCTCCCGTCGTGCTCGACCAACTTCTGTTCGATGTCGGCGAGATGACGCGCCCGCGCTGGAAAGATCACGCCGAGGCCAACAACATCTACATCCGGCTCAATCTGCAAATCAACTCGAACTCGCTCGTGCGCGGCGACGAGTCGGAGTTGCGTGAGGTGTTAGTCAATATGGTCTTCAACGCCGTGGACGCGATGCCCGCGGGCGGCACGCTCACGCTCGCCACTCACGAGACGGGCGACCACGTTGTCATCAGCGTGTCCGACACTGGCTGCGGCATGCCCCCTGAAGTGCGTTCACGCATCTTTGACCCGTTCTTCACCACGAAGGGCAAAGCCGGGAACGGGCTGGGGCTGGCCGTCAGCTACGGCATCATCCACAGGCATGAGGGCGAGATCGAGGTCGAGACCGAGGCCGGACGCGGCGCGACCTTTAAGATCAAGCTGCCCATCGCGAAAGGCGCGCGGGAAGAACAGGCGACGGCGGAGGCCGAAACGTCGTTTGCCGCTCCGGCCTTGTCGCTCGTCGCCGAATCATCCCGCCCGCGAATTCTCATTGTCGACGACGAGCCTCACGTTCTCGAACTGCTCTGCGAGATGGTTCAAAGCGAAGGTTGCGAGGTGACGGCTGCAAGCAACGGAACAGCCGCGCTCACGCTCTTCGAGGCCGGAAACTTCGACGCGGTTTTCACCGACATCGGGATGCCGGGCATGAGCGGCTGGGAACTCGCGCGCGCCATCCGCGAACGCGACGCACAACTCCCCCTCGCCGTGATTACGGGCTGGGGCGACGCCGTCGGCTCGGACGAGCAGAAGGCAGCGCAAGTTGACTGGGTTGTGACGAAACCGTTTTCGATGATGCGCGTTCTGGAGATCACGCAGGAGATCGGGCAGCGCAAGAAAGAATCTCGCCGGAGTCAGTTGGCGACCGTCGCCGCGTAAAGCGCGCCGCGTCCGCCGTCAAGACTCAAACTATTTCCAGCCCAACTGCGCCTCACCATCTTTCAAGATGCGTTTCCACGCTCCTCCTGCCTGAGCAGATTCTTATGATACTCGATGGCTCGTGCGACGCTGCGCTCGACATCTTCCAGTCTGAACGGCTTCAATAAATAATCGAATGCTCCGAGCACCATCATGCCCTGAGCGTGCTCTTGATCCTGTATGCCGGAGATGATGATGACGGGAGTTTGTGGCCGGTTCTGCCGGACGTAGCTGAGCAGTTCGATGCCGCTCAACCCCGGCATCGAAATGTCCGTCAGCACCACATCGTAAACGTCCGTGGCTAACCAATCGAGAGCGCGTTCGGCGGTCTCGGCGACATGGCACAGGTGGTCTTCGGAGAGAAGATCGTAGAGGGTGTCTCGGATTGTGGCGTCGTCGTCAACGACCAGGATAGCGGCCATAACGTCTATCAGAATAACACGTTTTTTTTGAGTTGCCAGTTTATGCAAAAAAAGGGGAGAGAGTTTTCGCCTGCCGCCAATTGGCCGACAGGCGAAAACTCTCTCCCGTTCGTGCTGTCCAAAACGAGCCGCCGCGCTTAACTACTGTTGCGGGCTGCTCGCGCGAATCGTCACTTCCGTGCCGCTGCGCAGATCGAGGTCGTC
>DASPJG010000804.1:0-5074 GCA_035628755.1 Pyrinomonadaceae bacterium | reverse complement strand
TGCGCATCACTCCCGGCTAACCTTTTACCTGCCCCTTCCTCATCATGTTCACCCCCTCGATGCCTTCTATCGCCCGCTCGGCGGTGTGGAACGAGCGGCAAGCACCAGCGACGCTCGCCACCTTCTCCTAACAGCTCGGTGATCCTGTTCGATCACGTTGTTGAGATACTTGACCCGCCGCAGCTTGCAGTCAGAGGGCAAAACTTCCTCCTGTACTGAGGTAGCGAGCGCCTCCGGATAGGAGGCATGCTTATCGGTACCGATACTGAACGGCAGGCGGCGATGATCAGCCCTCATCAACTTCTTAAAGAACCGTTTCGCTGCGGGAACATCGCGCCTTGCGGAGAACATGAATTCGATGGTGTTGCCTGCTGAATCAACTGCACGATACAGATACTTCCACTCCGAACCGACCATCACGTACGTCTCGTCGAGCCGGTAAGACGCGCCGCCCATCTTCAGGTGGGACAGCATCCGCTTATTTATCTCGGGAGCGTACCTCTGCACCCACCTATAGATGGTGACATGATCCGCGGAGAGGCCGCGCTCGCGCATCATCTCCTCCAGGTCGCGGTAGGAGAGCTGGTAGCGGCAGTACCAGCGGACGCGGAGGAGGATGACGGTGGGCTCGAAGTGCCGCCACTTGAACGGGGACTTGTTCTGCCCCAAGCGGATGATCTCGTAAGGGTGATGGCCTAGCTGGAGGGCAGATTATAGCTTATGAGCGGTTGCTGCATCACAACCCTATTTGTTAATCAGCACAATGTCGCCGATTTCGGTTCCGCGTTCGGCGACAAACATCTTGCCGTCGGGCGACCAGGCGAAACGGAAAATCGTCTCGGATGTAAAATTCGTTAACTGCTTTGCCGGGCTTCCGTCCAGAGGTTGCAGCCAAATGTTCGATACGCCGTCGCGGTTATCGATAAAGGTCAGGGCGCGTCCGTCCGGCGTCCATTGAATACCCGCTTCGACTATAACCGTCGGAGATCTATCAAACACTTTAACTGGCTCGCCGCCGTCAGACGGGATGACGGCGAGTTTGGAAAACGTGGAGACTTCCGCGCGGTAGAAGCAGGCGATGAAGCGCCCGTCCGGCGAGAAGCGCGGGACTGACGTTATTTTATCCGAAAGTTGAACCGGCGCTCCGCCGCCGTCAGTCGAAGTCTTCCACACCGTCGGCAGGTTTTTATCAATTGACATGTACACGACCCAGCTCCCGTCAGGCGAGATGTCGGGGCGAAGGTCGAAAACGCCGTTGGTTAGTTGCGCGCGCTCGCCGGTATGGAGATTCAATTTCCACAAGCGCGTCGAGCCGTCGGCAGCTTTTGATGCGTAAACCATGGTGTGCCCGTCGGCCGAGACCGTCGGCTCGAAGTTCGCGCCCGCGGTGGTCGTTAACTGTTTCTGGTTGCTCCCGTCCGCGTTCATCAGCCATATATCTTCTTTCCCGCTGGCCGTCGAACCGTAAACGATTTTGCCGTCCCGCAACCACTCGACGCCTAACAGCCAGCCCAAATCTTTGCTGTTACCGGAAAGAATCCGGACGGCCTCGCCCGCCCTGTCGCTCGGCGCGATCCACAGATTCGCGATGCGGCGGTGCAGGACTGTCACGAGCGACTTCATGTCGGCGGTGACGCTGGCACTCGAATAACTGTTCGAATCTTTGGTGATCGCACGCGCTTCGCCGCCGGGATAATCTACCTGCCACAACTGGTAAGCGAACAACGAAGCGTTATCGTGTGCGGCGACGATCAAACCTGTTCCGTCCGCTAACCACGCAATCGCTTGAACCGCGTCCCACTGATGCGTGTTGAAGATTCTTTGCTCGCCGTCCGCCACCCGCACTTCAACCAGATAAGTTTTCGTGTTCGCCGAGTCCGGGGTTTCGCCCCTCGCCTGGCGGATAATGATTTTGCCGTCGGGCGACCACGCGGGCGCGGCGTCGGTCATCCAGTGGATGCCCGCTTGAACGGCGAGATGTTGTTGATTTCCGTCGTCAAGGTTGGCGATGATCAGGTGCGATTCCTTGCGGCTTAAATCATTACTCACGAACGCGAAATGTTTCTTATCCGGCGCGAAACTGATCTGGCTGTCAATGTCCGTCAGAAGCTTGCGAGACGCCCCGCCCAGCACCGCGATCTGATACAAACCGGAGATGGCCGGATCCCTACCGTATTTGACATAGAAAATCGAGTTGCTGTCGGGGGAGAAAGTGATCCCTATGAAATGGCTGTCGCCCGGCCGAACAAGTTCGATTCCGCCCGCGGTTGCTACCTGCCTGAGCCACAAACTTTCTTGCCCGCGGTCGCTTTGTACGTAAGCGACGTATTTGCCGTCGGGGGAAACGGCGGCGCGCAAAACTTGTCCGGTGTTAGTTAGCTGCGTCGTCCGCGTGTGCGGCGACGGTGCCGCGAAATCGGGCGTGGGTTCGTTAATTTGCGTGAAAAGAAAAAGCCCTGCCGCAACCGCAGCGGCAAGCAGCAGCATCACGGGCGCGAGCAGTTTGGTCTGAAAATGAAAGCGCGCGTGCCGTTTTGCCGAATATGACTCGCGGCGGCCCGCGGGCGGCGGGTGTGACGCCGCATCCGCCGCAGCGTGTGCGGTAGCGAAGTCGCCTTCCTCACTCTCATTCGCTCGCGCGCCTCTGCCGTCGGCAGCGACCGTTTCCGCGTCACTAATTCCCGCGTCGCCAACGTTCTCGCTGACGGCGATGTCGTGCGTGGCTCCTTGCCGTCCCATCTCCGGCTTACCATTTGTCGCGCCGTCAATCACTTCAACGTCGGCGATAAAGCGGTAGCCGCGCTTCGGCACGGTCACAATGAATTGATTTTCGGCGTGATTCTGACCCAAAGCTTTCCGCAGCGTGAAAACATTTTGCGCGACCGTGCCTTCTTCCACGAAAGCATCGGGCCAAATCTCTTCCAGCAATTCGTCTTTGCCGACGACGTGACCGCTCCGCCGCACCAGCAGCGCTAAGGTGTCGAAAGCCTTCGGGGTCAGAGGCACGGGTTCGCCGTCGCGCAGTAAAAGCCGCCTCTCCAAATCCAAAGTGAAGTTTCTAAACTTGAAACAACCCGCTTTGCTTTCGCTATTCACCGCTTAATCCCTAATTCCCCCGTCGGCCTGCCCCGGGGTCGCCGAATAGAAAAGGTGTGAGTCCGGAGGGAGCAGGCCTCCTCTGGTCAAGGATGGGGTCTATAACCCCCGTGAAACTGAAGTGCGGCGCGTTTGAGCGCCGCCGCCGTACTTAAATAATCCTTTAATAAAGCCTTTCAAGAAAATTTGATGTTGTTTCAAGCCCGATTTTAAAGATTTTCGGGCGTCTGGATGCCTACACTCTGTGTTGCGAGACGGGAGTTAAAACATATTGCTAGATGCCTGACGAACGCCAAAGGGATGTCAAGACCGGGGTTTCTATTCGGAGATATTGAGGCAGGGTGCGCCGACCGACTTCGCCAATCCGGTCGAGCCGACGGGTGCGATGACGGTTACACAGTACGGCGTGACGGCCTTCGAAGTCCAAGACTGGGACGGCTCCGCGTGGGTCACCGTGCCCGGCGAGAGCGTCACCGGCAACAACCGGATCAAACGCACGTTCACGTTCGCACCGCCCACTACTGATCGCGTGAGGGTGCTGGTGAATCACGCGCTGGCGGGCTATGGCAGGTTGACGGAAGTAGAGGCCTACTGATTCTCACCACAGGGCGACGGTGAAACCGCGCCCATTAACTATGGCAACAGAAGACGAATCAATAAGGAGACAGGGGATGTTCAAAAGAGTGATCACGTTCGCGGCGGCCGCCGCGCTGGCGCTAACCCTAGTCGCGGCGGCCGCCTCGGCCGCGACTAAGACCGTGACGATCCGCGTGGAGGGGATGAAGTGCGGTAAGTGCTCGGGTTCGGTCGCCAAGGCGCTCAAGGCGACGCACGGGGTGGAGGACGCCGAGGTGAATGCCGAGAAAGGTGAGGCGGTCGTCAGGTACGACGACGAGAAGGTGACGGAAGCGCGCCTGCGCGAGGTCATCAACGCCACCGGCTTCAAGGCGGTCGAAGGTAGCTCAGGTAATAACTAGGACTGAGGGCGGCCACGAAGCAAACTTTCGGTGGATGAGACGGGGCGCGGGTCGTCAAGGCTGCGCCCCGTCTCGTCTACCGACCGCGGCGCGGAAGGAGCGCGAGCCCCCATTCACGGGGCGCGTACCTGTTCCCGCCCGGCGTCGCCAGTTGAGGTAGTTCTCCGTCCGTATGACCGCCTTCGACAATTGGCGTCATCGCAGTTGTTAAGGCCACGCTGGTCTTGCCCGCTCGCAAGAATCCTACGACTGAACCTTAAGCCAACCTCGTTCAAGCGTCCGGTGGCGTGAGAGTAGGGGGGGTTAGATTTCTTCCAAAGAGTAGAAGGAGTATCAATGAGAGAATATATGTTGGCTCAGGCCAAAGGCGGCGGGTGGGGCCGGGCGACCAAAGCGGTGTTGACGCTGGTCGCTTCGCTCATCCTCCTGTTCCCGATTGTAGCCGCCGCCCAAGTGACGGCCTCGACTTCAGGCGTCACGGGAACCGTAACCGATCCGCAGGGCGCTGCCATCGCCGGCGTGACCGTAACGCTCACCAACACCGGCACCGGGCAGCAGTTGACGACGACGACCGACGAGAACGGTGGTTACCGCTTCTCGCAAACGCAGCCCGGCCAGAATTACAAGCTCTCCTTCTCCAGTCAGGGTTTCCAGACCTTGGAGCTGACGAACGTCGCGCTCGCGGTCGGCACCCTTGAGACGCACAACGCGCAACTGACGGCCGGGCAGGTCACCGAGACGGTGACGGTCACCGAGCAAGCCGGCGCCACGCTGAACACGACGGACGCCAGCATCGGCAACGTGCTCGATCCCCGCCGCCTCGTTGATCTCCCGGTTCAGATTCGCAGCTCGCCGGCCGCGCTGATGGGCTTGCAGCCGGGCGTAGTCGGCAACAACGTCGGCACGGGCGCGGTCAACCGCGTCGGCTCCGTGACCGGATCGCGCGCCGACCAGGGCAACATCACCGTGGACGGCATCGACGCCAACGACCAGGCGACCGG
>DASPJG010000803.1:0-4132 GCA_035628755.1 Pyrinomonadaceae bacterium | reverse complement strand
GTCACCGAGACGCGCACCACGCGCTTCTCTTCGTCGTCCCAAACAACGAACGACTCCGGGACCACGTTGCCCATGCAGCGGAGGGCGGCCTCAGCGAATCGGATGGACGGGCCTTCGATCTTGCTGCCGCCAACGGGCTTGCTGTAGCGCGCGACCTTGGCGAAACCGGGACGGCTACACTCCTTCAGGAGCTTCGTACGCACCGTGTCCATGTCGCGTGGACGCTGCATCGCCACAATGTAGCGAGCCTCGATCTGCGCCTTCGCCTGAGCAGCGAGCGCTGTCGTTGAGGTCTCGTTCGCGCGGACCATCGTCTGCGAACCAAAACCTTCGCTCACCTGCTGAATCGAACCGTCTGCCCGTACCGCTAGTGCCTCGTTTGCCATCATTCGCCACCCTTCCACGTGAACAAAAACCGTCGAGAATTCTTCTTTGGGCTCGTGTGCTTGGCGACAACATCCGGTGTCGCGCACAACTCCTCCGCCACCGCTTTCCAGTCAACGATGTTGGTCGGCTTCGGAGCCTTCCACGTCGCCTTCCACCGCTCGCCGTTGACGCCAGCGGCTGCACCGATGAACTCGCGCAGTTGGTTTGCTGCGAGGTCTTCCTCCGCCTCTGCCGCTTCACGCATCAACCGCGCCTGCCGATAGCGTCGGGCCATGTCCTCGACTGACTCATCAGCAATCAGCAGCTTGTCGGAGTGCGAGGCGAACCGGCCCTGCAACCACGCACGGTCATTGTCGTTCGCGCTGACAGGCGGCTGCACTCCGGCGACCACGTAGTCGGTCCAGAAGCGTTCGGCTGCTTCACGCAACGCAAGGCAGAGATCGGAGTCGTAGCGAATCGAGTAGAGCCGAAAGGACCGACCGACGATGGCAGCGACGTGAGCGAACTCAGCGCCCATCACGTCCATCTGCCACTGCACCTGGCAGACGTACTCCTGCGGGATGTCGTCCGTGCCCTCCTCGCCCCAGCCCGTTGCCATGTAGGCGTTCTTGAGCTCGACGATGCCGTCATCACGCACACGCAGCCGGTCCGGTGTCGCGAGTTGCCAAGGCCGCTCACCGCTGCGGAAAACCTGGTCGGGATTCGTAAGAGCGTCGCCAGTGCGCTCGGTGTAGAGCGCGGCAATGAGCGGCTCCATGTGCGAGCCGATGCGGAGCTGAAGCGAATCGCTGCCAGCGTCTTGGCCGGTCTTACGCAGCCACACGGTCAACGGGCTCGCCCACTCGGAGAGGCCGCAGACACCTGCAATGTCGCTGCTGCCGATGCCGCCTCGGCGTACGTCTAACTGTTCTGCGGTGAGCATTACTCCGCCGCCCCAATCGCCGAGCCAAACACCGCAGGCGACACCATCGCGAGTACTTCGCAGATGGTCTTGTGAGTCGTCGCAGCTTCGTGAGTTAGACTCGTTGTGATCTGGTCGTTGGCCGCAGCATGGTTCAGGAGCGCCTGGATACGGCTGTGCCGGTTGGCAACGAGCGCCACAGCTTCCTTGGCCACCACGCCCTTCGCAGCGTCACTGGCGGAATAGAGCCACTCCAACACCACGATCAGCGCGTTCTCGTCAGGCAGAGACGCCAGCGCGTTGCCAGCGACGATTACGCGGTCCATCTGCGAGAGCGCGGAGACCGAGTCCTCGATCTCCTCGATAGTCGGATCGATCAGCTCGATGTCGCCTGCATCGCCGTCTCCATCACCGAGCATCACACCGTCAACCTCTTCAACGTCCAGCACGTGCATCTCGCCTCCCATTGGTTCCGTCGCGAATAGCGACACCCAGAAATCACGGTCCTCGTCGGACGGAGGCACTGGGCCTTCCGTCAGCGCGCAAAAGTCCTCGTACGAGGTCATTTGAGAACCTCGTCAAGTTGGTTGTCATTGGACGTAATGAGTGAGGCGGAGCGGTGGGTGAAGAAGCCTCGTAGCTTCCGCAGGTCTGACGAAACTGGCTCACGCACCCGACAAAGTTGGGGCTCAAACTTCTGAGCACGCTCAACGTTGGCTATCGCACGGCACTCGAAACAGTGAGGTTTGCCGCGTCTTGAAGACGCGAAGGCGTCCTCAAGCGGACTACTGAACCACTCCATTTTGAACCTCCACCGGAGTCACGAACTCCGATAGAAGCTGTCTAAATCAGTTTACGTGACCACGCAAGTGTTTCAGGCGATTTTTTGTCTAAAACAGTTTACCGGGCTGTACAAAAGCTAGCCATTACCGCTGCTTGGCCAGCAAACTCTTCGCCGCCGCGTGTGCGTTTACGCTTGACGGCCGCGTCAGCGAATCTATCCGCCGCGGCAATAAAAAAGGGTGCTGCCGTCCGACATTGAAGTCTCCGGCAACACCCGCTAACAGACTAACTGACTATTGGCCTAACGTAACCTAACGTTATCCGTCAGTTATTTCTTGCGTTTCGGAAGGACCACTCGCCCGGCGCGCTCAGCTTCGAGCTCCGCTAATCGATCGAGCACCTCGCGCATCATCTCGTTGTGCGCGACCTGCTGCCGCTGCACGGTTTGCAGCGTGCGCGACAAACGCTTCGTAGATGCAAGGAAGTCCTTGTACGACGGCCTGGGCTCATCTTCGGCCCACTCCGCGAAGAACCAGTCTGGAAGAAGCCCCACCCTGTGCATTAGGTGTTCAATGATGTCAGCACCTATGCCGCCAATTCCACTGCTATGGATGTTGACGATCTGATTCACATACTGCTTCCCCAACTGAAGGTATTCCGCCAGCGCTGTCTGAGTGGCGAATCTGGGCAAGCCGTCTTCCGTACGTTCTTGCAGCATTTCCACAAATAACCAGTGAAGCCGCTCCGCATGCTTTGTCGGTCCGGCGCGCTTCTTCCGTCCAGGCTTTGCCATACCAGCATCGTTGCTCAGTCCGCGTCCGGTTTTCTGTTGCTCGTTCGCGTAAACTGATTTAGACAGGGAGTATGGCGATTCTGACGACGCGGCTTGCCCAGCAGTTGATTGATTGGCGGCAGGAGAACGGCCTGTCCCAAGCCGAGGCGAGTCGTCGAATAGGGATATCCCGTCAAACTCTGTTTGAGATTGAGAACGGGAAACGCATACCGGCTCACAAGAAGGTGATCCGGAAGATTCATGCGGCAACTGGTCTATCACCTGCGGATTGGTGGGAGGCTGCATGAACAGTCTTTACACTGCAAAAGCGCCCGCAGATAGCGCCAACCTCTCGGTTTCTTTGGACGAGCTGGCCGATTTCTTAGGCAGGTCATCTGCCGAGGTCGGAACCGAAAGCGCCGCCGATCGCCTTCGGGCGTGGCGCAAGGCGATGCAGATCCCTATCCGAGATATGGCAAAGGTACTCGGGATCTCGCTTCAGATGCTTCAGTCGATCGAGACTCGCATCCGCCGTCCCGGGCTCGGCTTAGCGGTCCGTATCCAGCGGATCTCTGTCTGGTATGTCGCGAAGCACACGATCGTAGTCCGTGACTGCGATCTGAAACTTCCGATTCTTTGCGACGAGTGGTAGCCGCCCAAGAACCCGAGCGCGTGATGCACGCACGCGCACAGGTCACAGCGACTCCACCTCTGACTTCAGCCGCAGTCCGCTGCGGGAGGACACATGTCTCTGACCACCAAGAGGTATTCATGCGCGTATATGAAAACGCCCATCCTGAGGGCCAACTCGGGACGGGCGAAGCACACGAACAATCAATCGGTCTTACAGTTACGCCTTACCACGCTCTATGCGGAACTGCTAGTGAATTCCGCATAAAAAGGCTCGCCGATACGGCTGACAGGGTGAACTTTCCACGGCACCCCCTGTCCGCCGCCCAGAAGGCTGAAGCATCGACGAACCTGCAGCCTAGGTACGACATCGTCCGCGGCGATTCAACATCTACGCGCCGACAGCAGCGTCGCCACACGATCTGGGGCCAGTTCGACGAGCTCAGCCGCTACCTCGCGACCGGGCTCATTCGTTACCTGGAGCGCACGGCAGGAGCCGCAGAGTCTCTCGCGACTTCCCCGGATCTGCTGCGCGCCATTCTCGGTCTGAACCTTGGACGCAATGCGGAAACGCGCCTCAAGCGACTGTTGGATCTCGGACTCATCCGCGTAATCAACGGCCGACTCGATGTTCTCTACGATCGCGACAGCGTACTCGG
>DASPJG010000802.1:0-2692 GCA_035628755.1 Pyrinomonadaceae bacterium | reverse complement strand
GGCGCGTTCACGGGCGCAACCGCCAACCGCAAAGGTTTGTTTGAAGCCGCCGACCGGGGCACGATCTTTCTCGACGAGATCGGCGAGATGTCGCCCGCGATGCAGGTGAAGTTGCTGCGCGTGTTGCAGGAACGCAAGGTGCGCCCCGTCGGCGGGCACGAGGAGTTGAGCGTGGACGCGCGCGTCATCGCCGCGACGAACCGCGACCTGCCCGCGATGGTCAAGGCCGGGACGTTCCGCGAAGACCTGTTTTATCGCGTCTCGGTCATCCCCATCGAGTTGCCGCCCCTGCGCGAGAAGCGCGAGGACATCCCCGAACTCGTCACGCACTTCGCGGAAAAATATTGCGCGCAGGCCGGTCGCAGCCTCGGCGTCTCCGAGCGTGCGATGGCGTTGCTCGAACGCTACTCGTGGCCGGGCAACGTGCGCGAACTCGAACACACCATCGAACGCGCCGTCGCGCTCGAACGCACAGACCAGATTCAACCCGAACGACTTCCCGAACAGATCACCAACTATAGCCCGGCGCGGGTTGCCGGCGCGCTCGACCTGCCCGACGAGGGAATCAACCTCACAGCGCACCTTGACCAGTTAGAGAAGACCTACCTGCTCGAAGCCCTGCAACGCACCGGCGGCAACCAGACACGCGCCGCCGAACTGCTCCAACTCTCCGTCCGCTCCCTGCGCCATCTCCTCGACAAGCACGGCATCCGCAACCTCACCGCGCAAATCCGCAACGACGCCGCGCGCGGCGCGCACGAATAATAAAGAGCGACCGGGTTGAAGGCGTCAGGCGTGAGAGGCAGAGAGCGCGCGCGCTAAATTGCCGGCATGCGTTTTCCCTTCTTCTCTGCCCTCTATCATCCTTCTCTGCGCTCTATCCTCCTCACGCCGCGTCGCACTGGCATAAGCATTGCTCATGAATCAATCTGGCTGACTCCCCTGTCAGTCAGATTGATTCAGGCGTGCAGTTGAAGATAAACATGATGCGCAGGTTCCCTACCCGGACAGATCAGAGCGGCTTCTCGCTCATCGAACTACTCATCGTCGTTGCGGTCATCGGCATCGTCGCGTCAATCGCGGTTCCGCACTTCCTGAATTCGCGGCAGGCCGCACACAACGCCAGCGCGTTCAGTTCGCTGCGGCTCATTCACACCGCCGAAATTTCCTACCGCATGCGCAATCCGCAATACGCGGATTTGGCTACGCTGCGCGCCGCAAACGTGCTGGACGACCCTCTCCTCGCCTCCGGCAAGCGCAGCAATTACACCTTCGTCGTCAACACCGCAACTCTCTCTCCGAGCTTTTACGAAGTGACGGCATCGCCCGCCATCGCGCCGTGGCAGTATTACTACCTCGACGTTTCGGGCATCATTCGGAGCGAGAACGGAAGGGCTGCCAACGCCACCAGCACGCCCATAAATTATTAACGTTGCGCCCGCAACCGTTCGGATGCCGGGTAGCTCTCTCCTCTCTACCACGGTCAAAACACTTGTTCATCTCCCCAAAACAACTTACGCGGACACCGTCCGTCAAACGCGCGGGTGCGACGTGCATCCGCCGCTATCCCTTTTGACAAAATTCGTCACTTCCCGTCTGACGAGTTTTGTTAATTGTCTCCCGCTGCCTTCCACCCTTCCCGCTTGTCTCACGCTTGCCATGCCAAAAAGCCGCGATTTGCGCCCTCTCTGCGCGCCGCCCGACGCCCCGGCGCGTGTGGCATAACTCTTGTTACTTCCAAGTTCGCACGGCGCGCGGCCTGAGAGACGGCAAACCGTTGGCGCGTGAAAATCAAACTCAACCATTCCCCTTGCTATAAGGAGCACACGAAAGAAATGCAACAGAACAAAGGCCAACGCGGCTTCTCACTCATCGAACTCCTCATCGTCGTCGCGATCATCGGCATCATCGCCGCCATCGCCATCCCCAACCTGCTCGCCTCCAAGCGTTCCGCCAACGAAGGTTCGGCCATCGGCTCCGTGCGTTCCATCAACACGGCTGAAGCCACCTACTTCACCACTGTCGGCCAGAACCTCAACTACGGCGACCTCGCCGCGCTGCAAGGCGCGAGCTTGATCGACAGCGTTCTCGCGGGCGGCACCAAGAGCGGCTACACCTTCGCCGTCACGACCGTTGCTCCCGTGGCGGGCACGGCTGCGCAGTACGAAGTGAAGGCGACGCCGGTTTCGGCCAACGCCGTGACGGGTACGGGTACGCGCGGTTTCTACTCGGATGAGTCGTCGGTCATCTACGGCCTGCCCGGCGCGGCGGCTCCTGTCCGCACCGCCACCGGCGCGACCGGCCTGCCCATCCAGTAGTCTAGTAGTCTGAGTGTAAGCGGTCTCATGAATCCTTTCGGCCTGTGCGCTTTGCCCGAACTGATGCCGACCTTTTGATGAGACCGCTTCCCATTCCCCCTCCGGACTCGCTCCATGGCAGATACAGGCAGATGATAATCGGCCATTCTGAGTTCGAGGCTTCGCACCAACAACACCGCAGTTCGACAACACGGCACTAGCCGTTGCGGAAACAACAATCGTCCGAATATTTGCCATCTAAGGAGCACACGAAAGAAATGCAACAGAACAAAGGCCAACGCGGCTTCTCACTCATCGAACTCCTCATCGTCGTCGCGATCATCGGCATCATCGCCGCCATCGCCATCCCCAACCTGCTCGCCTCCAAGCGTTCC
>DASPJG010000801.1:0-10511 GCA_035628755.1 Pyrinomonadaceae bacterium | reverse complement strand
ACATCCTCGGGCCGGTCACAATCGCGCCGAACCCGAACCACTCAAATTAGCCGAGCGTTGCCCTGAAGGGCTCGCGTCTAAGAAGAGAGGCCGGAGACTGGACTTGCAAGTCCAGTCTCCGGCCTCTCGCATTGTTCGGGCTGAATATTTCTTCCTGTGTCACGACCCGGCGCGCGGCGTGCGCTCCGGCGAGGCGCGAACGTAGGCTGCGTCGAGCGGAGTTTTGCTAATCGAGCGCGAAACTCTCGCGCCAGTTCGTGGTCTCGGTAAACTCGGGCTGTTCTTCCTTCAAGAGCACGCAGGTTTCGAGCACGAGCGCGTCCATCTCCGTGCGCATGAAGCAGCGATAGCTGTCCTCGGGCGTGCAGACGATGGGTTCGCCGCGCACGTTGAAACTCGTGTTGACGACGACGGGACAGCCGGTCTTTTGCCGGAAGGCTTCGATGATCTCCCAGTAGAGCGGGTTGGTCTCGCGCCTCACGGTCTGGATGCGCGCCGAATAATCAACGTGCGTGACGGCGGGAATTTCGGAGCGCACGGTGTTGAGTTTTTCGATGCCCCAGAGGGCGCGTTCCGCTTCGGTCGCCTCGCGCCGACGGTCGTGGCGCACGTCGGCCACGAGCAACATGTAAGGGCTGTCGGTCTTCAAATCGAACCACTCGCCCACCTGCTCGCGCGTCACGCTCGGCGCGAACGGGCGGAAGCTCTCGCGGTATTTGATCTTCAAGTTCATCACCGACTGCATGCGGGGCGAGCGCGCATCCCCGATGATGCTGCGCCCGCCGAGAGCGCGCGGCCCAAACTCCATCCGGCCTTGATGCAGCCCGATCACTTTCTCACTCGCCAGCAATTCCGCGACCGCTTGCGGCAACTCCTCGCGCCGGTATTTTTTGTAAGGCAGATTGTGCGCTCGCAGGTAGGCTTCGATCTCCTCCTCCGTGTGTCGCGGCCCCAGATAAGAACCCTTCATCCCGTCGGCGTAAGGCGGAATATTCCCGTTCGCCTGACGCGGCGACGCCCACGCGCCCGCGCGCTCAGGACTCACGCGCGGCTGGCCTAGATAGCGATGCCAGATGGCGAGCGCGATGCCCGCCGCGCCGCCCGCGTCGCCCGCCGCCGGTTGAATCCAGATGTCCTCAAACGGGCTTTCGCGCAAAATCCTGCCGTTGCCCACGCAGTTCAAGGCGACGCCGCCCGCCATGCAGAGCTTGCGCGCGCCCGTCTCGCGGTGGGCGTAGGCGGCCATCTTCAACATCACCTCTTCGGTGATGACCTGAATGCTGCGCGCCAAATCCATCTCGCGCTGCGTCAGTTCCGCTTCCGGGCGGCGCGGCTCGTCGCCGAACAACTTCGAGAACGCCTTGCTCGTCATTTTCAGGCTGTGCGAGTAGCCGAAGTATTCGTGGTTCATGCGGAGGCTGCCGTCGTCGCGAATCTCGACGAGGCGGTCGCGGATGAGCGCGACATACTTCGGTTCGCCGTAAGGCGCGAGACCCATCACTTTGTATTCGCCGCTGTTGACGCGGAAGCCCGTGTAGTAAGTGAACGCGCTGTAGAGCAGGCCGAGACTGTCGGGGAAGCGCAACTCTTTCAACAAGCTGACTTCGTTCGCGCGCCCGACGCCGATGGAACTCGTCGCCCACTCGCCGACGCCGTCCAAAGTCAGGATCGCGGCTTCCTCAAACGGCGACGGGTAAAACGCGCTCGCCGCGTGGCTCTCATGGTGGTCGCCGAACAGTAGTTTCCACGCGAACTGTTTCGCGCGCCGCTTCGCGTCCTTTCTGTCTTCGATGCCTTCGACGCGCGCCATCTCCGCGCCGATCAAGTCCGACATCCAGAGTTTCTCTTTCATCCACGCGGGCATCGCTTTGAGAAAGGAAGAGAAACCGGCGGGCGCGTAGTCGAGATAAGTTTCGAGCAGACGCTCGAATTTCAGCAGCGGTTTGTCGTAGAAGGAAACGTAGTCGAGCGTGTCGGCGGTCAGCCCGGCTTCGGCGAGGCAGTAGCGGACGGCGTGCGTGGGGAAGCGGTGGTCGTGCTTGCGGCGCGTGAAGCGTTCCTCCTGCGCCGCCGCGACGATCTCGCCGTCAACGACGAGGCACGCCGCCGAGTCGTGGTAAAAAGCTGACAGTCCGAGGATGCTCGTCACTTGCGATTCACCTTCGCGCCGTCGTTAGAACAGCGGGTAAAGGAACGGGGCGAGGGCGGACGACTGCGCGAACGCGAGCGCGAGACCCGTCAACACAAGCACAACGATGATCGGCAAGAGCCAGTACTTTTTGTTGTACTTCATCAACTCCCACAACTGGAGCAGAACCTGCGATTTCGACATTGCCCTCTTAACCTTCCTAGTACATCTTTTCGTAGTGCTTCGGGTCAGCCCGCCGCTCGGTGTAAGGCTTCCAGTATGATTCGGTGCGCCGCGCGCGACGACCGAGCGGGTCGCCGCCGGTCAGGCGGCGCACAAGCCCGATGGGCGTCACGATGAGAAAGAAGACCAGCCCGAGGATGACGCGCGTCATCACAAAGCCCATCGCCTCGGCCATGCCCATCCAGAGACGATTCGGCACGACGAGCCACTTCGGGCGAAGCGCGCCGAGGAGCGCGAGCGTCGCGCCCGAGAGAAGCAGGACGGACGTGAGCGTCGGGTATTTCGCGCGATAGAACCACCAGCCGCCGAGCGCGAGAAGGACGCCGCCGACCAGCAACCCGAACTCCCGCTCGGCGCGATACGAACGCCTCGCCTGCTTCGAATCGCCCGTTATGATTCCAACTCCCGCCAAAATTTCTCCAAACAATCTCCGCCCGCGCGCCGCTTCCATCCGTTTTCCGCGCGCCGCCGTCCATAGCGATAAAATCGCCGTGCGCTCAAAGAAGCCAATGTAACCGCGCCCGCTTCGGAGCGTCAAGCAACCGCTCCGCGCCCGTCCGAACACGGCGCGCCGGGGTGAAAAAAACTCCGCCCGCCTCGTTTACGAAGAGGCGGGCGGAGTTCGCAAGTCTAGCGTCTGAACGGTGATGCTAGGTCTGTGAGATCGGCGTGATCACGCCGGAGGTGGGGGTGCCTCCGTCGTTCCGGTTCGTGCCGAACGTCTTGAGCGTGCCAGCCACGTTGTGCAGCCCGGTGCTGTTGCTGCTCAGCGTGGTGTTGGCGACCCGCGCCGTGCCGGCATCGACGCGCACGCCGCTCGTGTTATACGCCAGAGTGCAGTTGGTAATATTCACGTCGGCGGTCGCCCCGCTCACGCGAACTCCGGCTGCGCCCGCACCATTGTTGGTCGAAGCGACACAGTCGGTCAGCGTCATGAGGCTGCGCGCACCGGCCTCAAAGCCGTCGCCGCAGTTGTTCGCCTGCACGTTGATGAGCGTCGCGGCGATGAGTCCGGCGGCGTTGGTGGCCTGGGTGATGACGCCGTTCCCGACGCAATTCCTGATCGAGACGTTCTTCATGTAGAGTTCGGTGACATTCGCACCGGCAATATTGATGTCAACGCCGTCGCCGGTAAGACCGTCAATATTGGTGTTCTCGATGTGGAGCGCGAGACCCGCGATCATGCGGACGCCGTCCGTGCCGCTGCTCGCCCCGTTGATGTCGAGCCCGATGAGGCGCACGGTCTTGCGCACGTCCGCCGCGTCGGTGATGTTAATGAGAAAGCCTTGCGGCGCGAGCGCGGAAAGCACCGAGCCGTAGCCCTGGCCGCCGCCGCCGCCGTTAACGGTAATAGACTTCGTGATCGTCAGGGTGCCGAAGCCGCCCGGGTCGAGCGTGCTGATCTCGCCGTCTTTGGCGGTCTTCGAGATCGCGCCCGCGTAAGTTTTGCAGGGGGCGGTGCGGCTGCACGGGTTCACGTCGTCGCCGACGCCCGACACCCAGGTGCGGGTCGCCTGCGCATGTGTCATGGCGGCGAGGGCAAAAATGAAAGTGATCGTAGTTAGAATATTGAGGGTCAAGCGGCCTTTAGTCATTGGAAACTCTCCTTCAGCGTGGGTATGCTGTTTCGTGTGGTTTATCGGTAAGACATTCAAGACGGTTAGGTTGCGGGGTTGCGTGTGTGCCGCTCGCGAGGACGGCAGCGTTACTATTCGGGACTATCAAAGCACGGGATACGCGCTGACCTCATGCATGAAGCCCGTAGCTTTTATACTAATTTCGGGAGGCTGTCAATAGTTTGAAAGGGTCTCAAACGGGAGCGCGCGGCGGGGCGCGGCCACGCGCATTCGCCCCCGAAATCACACCCGGCGGCGCGCGGAGAGACGGGCGGCAGCCAGCCCTCCGGCGGTAATTTGCCGTCGCCGGAGGCCGCCTTCAAGCGCGCCGGAATCGCGCGCCGGGCGCGCCCTCGATTCTTGACACTCTTTTGAGCGCGCGCCTATACTCCGTCACTTACCGGCTCAACAAAATTCCGGCGAAGCGTTCGCCAAGTATTTAAGTCAGAAGTTAGCGGCGCGCGTCGCCTTCCAATTTTGAGAGAGCTAAACGGGCGCGCAGGCCGAGCGGCACGTCAACTCACCCCCACAAACATTTCATGCAAAAATTTTTCGTCACGGGCGGCGCGGGCTTCATCGGCTCGGCCTTCATTCGACTGGCTCTCGCGCGCTGGCCGGACGCCGAAATCACCAACTTCGACGCGCTCACTTACGCGGGCAATCCCGATAACCTCGACGGGTTGGACGAGACGGCGCGCCACCGTTTCGTGCGCGGCGACATCGCCGACCGCGAAGCCGTGCGCGCCGCGCTCGAACCGGGCACGGATGCGATCTTCAACTTCGCCGCCGAGTCGCACGTTGATCGCAGCATCGAACGCGCCGACGATTTCCTGCGCACGAACATCCTCGGCACGCAAGTCCTGCTCGACGCCGCGCGCGAACGCGGCGTGCGTCGCTTCGTGCAAATCTCGACCGACGAGGTGATGGGAAGTCTGCCCGAAGACGAGGGCGCGTTCTTCACGGAAGACTCCGGTTACGCGCCAAACAGCCCCTATGCGGCGTCGAAAGCGGCAGCCGAACACATGGTGCGCGCCGCGCGACACACGTTCGGGCTGGACACCGTGATAACGCGTTGCGGCAACAACTACGGCCCCCGCCAGTTTCCCGAAAAACTCATCCCGCTGCTGCTCTCGAACGCGCTCCACGACGAGACGATCCCCGTCTATGGCGACGGCAGAAACGTCCGCGATTGGATTTACGTCGAAGACCACTGCCGCGCCATCGCGCTCGCATACGAGCGCGGCGAGGCGGGCGGCATCTACAACATCGGCGCGCGCAACGAGCGGCGCAACATCGAAGTGGTCGAGTCAATTCTCAATGCGCTCGGCAAACCCGCCTCGCTGATTCGCTACGTCAAGGATCGTCCCGGCCACGACCGTCGTTACGCCATTGACCCGTCGAAGGTGGAACGCGAACTCGGCTGGAAGCCCGCGGAGACATGGGAGAGCGGACTCGCCAAGACGATCCGCTGGTACGCGGAGAACACGGAATGGATCGCGCGCGCGCGCGACGGCGCGTACAGGGATTTTTATGCGCGGCAGTACGGCGCGGAGGTCGGCGCGAAGTGAAAATTTTGATCACAGGGGCGGGCGGGATGGTCGGGCGCGCGCTCGTCGCGCACACGACGGCGCGAGGCGACGAGGTCTTCGCCCACGAACGCGGGAGTCTGGACATCACGAACCCCGATGCGGTGCGCGAGACGTTGGCGCGGGAACGTCCCGAAGCGGTCGTCAACTGCGCGGCGTGGACGGACGTTGACGGCTGCGAGTTGAACCCCGAACGCGCGCTGCTCGTCAATGCCGAGGCCGTGGAGATTCTGGCTACGCAGAGCCGTCTCGCGGGCGCGTCGTTCGTCACGATCTCGACCGACTACGTTTTCGACGGCGGCAAGGAAGGCTTCTACACGCAGCGCGACGACCCCGAACCGCAGAGCGCGTACGGCATTGCCAAATTACAGGGCGAGCGTCGCGCGCAGCGCGCCTCGGCGCGCACCGTCGTCGTGCGCACGGGTTGGATATTCGGCACGGGCGGTAAAAATTTTCTCGCCACCGCCGTCGAACGCGCGCGGCGCGGCGAACATCTGAAAGCCATCAGCGATGCCTACGGCACGCCGACTTACGCGCCGCATCTGGCGGCGCGCCTGCGCGACCTGGCCGCGCTCGATCTGCCCGGCACGTATCACGTCGCGGGCGGCGGAGAGGGCGCGAGTTTTCTGGAATTCGCCCGCGAGGCCGTGCGGGCGGCGGGCGTCGAAGGGGTGGAGATCGAAAGCGTCAGGATGGATTCGCTGCAACGCCCCGCGCCGCGCCCGCGCAACTCGCGCCTGCGCTGCCTGCTGTCGGAAGCCATCGGCCTCGCGCCCCTGCCCGACTGGCGGACAGCGTTGCGAGAGTTTGCCGGAGCGGAAGAAGCGGGGAGCGGAAGGGAGAAAGGTTAAGGGAAACGAGCAGCAGATCGGGCGCAGGACTGCCCGTTTTGCCTTCGCCTCTTTCGCTTTCCCCTTTAACCAGTGGCCTTTCCGCCTTCATCCTTCCCCCCGTCTCTGTTATTATGCGTCGCTTGTACGTGTGCCCGACCGAGTTGAATTTCTGAAGTTTTAAGGTTTAAAGAAGATGTCCCAAGATAATCGCCTGCTGCCGTTGACTCCCGGTACGAACCTCGACCGCCCGTTGCGCGAATTGACGCAGCCCGACCGGCCAAACAACACCTACTCGCTCTCCGAGCCGACGCACCTGCGCGACTACCTTTCGGTGGTGATGAAACGCAAGTGGCTGATCCTGAGCCTGATCGTCGTCGTCACGTCGCTGGTTGCGATCCAGATGTACCGCCAGCCGACCGTCTACCGCTCCGAATCAATCATCCAGATCGAGCCGAAGGCGAAGAGTTTCTTGAAGACGAAAGAGATCACCATCAACGCGCCGACCGATGCGGCCTACTGGGGCACGCAACTCGCGCTGCTGGAGAACCCACGGCTTCACCGCAAAGTGATCCTCGCGCTCGATTTGCAAAACAACCCGAACTTCGTCGGCGGGCAGGCGCGGCCAAGCCTCTTTACCGCCGTGCGCCGCATGTTCTCGCGGCAGAAACCGGCTGCCGCGCCCGGCGCGGGACAGGAAGGCGGGCTGGGCGTCGTTGACGACGCTCCGATGACCCCAGCCGAGGCCGACAAGTTGACGCCCGAGCAGACCGCGAAGATGCTCGCCTACGAAGACGCCCTGCGCGCCAACCTGACCATTGACCCGGTCGAGCGCACCAATCTCGTCAAGATCGTCTACGAGCACACCAACCCCGACCTCGCCATGAAGGTCGCGGACACGCTCGCCGCCGTCTTTATTCAAGACAACATCGAGCGCGAGACTTCCGGTTCGACCAAGTCAGCCGAGCAACTCGCCAAGAACATCGCCGACCTGCAAGCCTCGATCCGGCAGAAGCAGCAGGAAGTGATCAACTTCCGCACGAGCCGCGGGCTGCCGCTCGGCAAAGTTCAAGGCGAAAATTTGATCGCCGTGGTCTTGACCGATACGACGCAGCAGATGATGGCCGCCGAGGCCGAGCGCAAGAAACTGCAAGCCTCTTACGAGGCGGCGCAAAGAGCGCCCGACCTGTTTGCCATCCCGGAAGTGTTGGAGAACAAGTCGGTGCAGGAGTTGCGCGACAAGATGAGCACGGTCGAGGAGCAGCGTCAGGCGTTGCTCGTGCAGTACACGCCGGAGTGGCCTGCCGTCAAAAAACTCGACAAGCAGAAAGAGCAGATACAGATTGCGCTCAACAAGCAGGCCAAAGACGTGGTGAGCGCGATGAAGTCGCGTTACGAGGCCGCGGTGCAACGCGAGAACGGGCTGCGCCAGTCGAGCGAGCGCGCGCGCGGCGAGGCCAAAGGGCAGAGCCGTTCGGAGATGGAACTCGGCATCATCCAGCAGGAGTTGGAGACCACGCAGCAACTCTACAACACCGCGATTCAGGGCAAGAAAGAGTTTGACGTGACGGGCGCGGAAGTGCCCAACAACATCACCATCTCGACGCCCGCGCGCCGCGCCGAGATCGTCGGGCCGCCGCGCGTGCGCAACATCCTAATCGCGCTCCTGCTCTCTCTGGCCGCAGGCATCGGCCTCGCCTTCCTGCTCGACTATCTCGACGACACGCTCAAGTCCATCGAAGACGTGGATCGCCACATCCATCTCCCGACGCTGGCCTTGATTCCCGCGCCGCGCGTCGAACGCCGCTTCGCCCTCCCGGCGCGCGGCGGCGCGCTCGCCGCGCAGAGTGCGGTTGACCCGACGGCGAACGCGCTCGCGCTCATCGAAGAGAAGCGTTCGCCCGTCGCCGAAGCTTATCGCCACCTGCGCACGTCGCTCCTGCTCTCGTCAGCCGGGCAACCGCCGAAGACCGTCCTCGTCACGTCGAGCCAACCGTCAGAAGGCAAGACGACGACGGCCGTCAACACCGCCGTGATGCTCGCGCAGACCGGCGCGGAAGTCCTGATCCTCGACTGCGACCTGCGCCGCCCGCGCATCCACGCGCACTTCGGCTTGCCGAACACGCACGGCGTGACGAACTACCTCTCGGGCGACACGAACATCGGCGGAATCGTGCAGGAGTACGCCAAGCTGCCGAACCTGAAGATCATCACCTCCGGCCCCGTGCCGCCGAACTCCGCCGAACTGCTCGGCTCCGAGGAGATGCGCCGCCTGATCGCGCTTCTCAGCGACAATTTCACGCACATCATCATTGACTCGCCGCCCGCCATCTCCTTCACGGACGCCTCGATTCTCTCGACGATGGTTGACGGCGTGATGCTCGTCGTCCACGGTGGCCGCTCGTCGCGCGCCGTGGTGCGCCGCGCCAAGCAGCAACTTCTCGATGTGGGCGCGCACATCTACGGCATCGTCCTCAACAACGTCAAACTTGAATCTTCCGACTACTACTACTACTCCGGCTACTATTCGAGCTACTACGCCAACGAGGACGACGATCAGACGGTCGCCGCCGATGCGGACGAATACGCCGAAACCGCGAAATCGAAATAGCAGGTTTCAAGTCCCAAGTCTCAAGTCCCAGGTCTAAAGACAATTTGAGACTTGGGACTTGAGACTTGGGACTTGAAACTTTATGAGAGAGTTCTGCGCCATCGCCGACGACGTTGTGCTCGGGCGCAACGTGCAGATTTACAACTTCGTCAACCTCTACGGCTGCGAGATCGGCGACGAGACGCGCATCGGCACGTTTGTCGAGATACAGAAAGGCGCGCGCGTCGGCGCACGCTGCAAAATTTCCAGCCACACTTTTATCTGCGAGGGCGTCCACATCGAAGACGAAGTTTTCGTCGGCCACGGCGTGCAGTTCATCAACGACCGCTACCCGCGCGCCACCCGCGCCGACGGCACACCCCAGACCGAAGCCGACTGGACGCTTGAGCGCACGCTCGTCCGGCGCGGCGCGTCAATCGGCACGGGCGCGGTCGTCCTCGGCGGCATCGAGGTCGGCGCGCGCGCGACCGTGGGCGCGGGCGCAGTCGTCACGCGCGATGTGCCTCCCGGCGCGACGGTCGCGGGCAATCCGGCACGAATCTTAAGAAGGGATGAGGGAGGGCAGGAGGGTGAGGCGTGAGGGTTGATTGATGAACAAAGCGAAAGCCGTTTCGCCCGCTTCGTCTCTCGTCCCTCATGCCTCAGCCCTCATGCCCCATCCCTTACTTTCATGTCTGTTCCTTTCGTTGATCTGCAAGCGCAATATCGCGCCATCAAGCGAGAAGTTGATGAGGCCATCGGGCGCGTCGTGGAGAGCGCGGCCTTCATCTTAGGCCGCGAGGTGGAAGCGTTCGAGTCGGCGTTCGCCGAATATCTGGGCGCGCGGTTTTGCGTCGGCGTCAATAGCGGCACGGCGGCCATTCAACTCGCCGTCACCGCCTGCGGTATCGGCGCGGGCGACGAAGTGATAGTCCCCGCCAACACCTTCTTCGCCACCGCCGAAGCCGTCTCGACCGCGGGCGCAACGCCCGTCTTCGTGGATGCCGACCCCGTCTCATACACGATTGACCCGGCGAAGATCGAAGCCGCCATCACGCAGCGCACGCGCGCCATCATCCCCGTCCACCTCTACGGGCAGGCCGCAGACCTCGACCCGATTTTCGAGGTCGCCGCGCGCCACGACCTCGCGGTCATCGAAGATGCGGCGCAGGCGCACGGCAGTCTCTACAAAGGCCGCCGCGTCGGCGCGCTTGGCCGCGCAAACTGTTTCAGTTTCTATCCGGGCAAAAATCTGGGCGCGTATGGCGAGGGCGGCGCGGTCGTCACAAACGATGCGGAAGTGGCGCGGCGCGTGCGGCTCCTGCGCGACCACGGCTCGGAGCAGAAATATCGCCACGACATCATCGGCTACAACTTTCGCCTCGAAGGCATTCAGGGCGCGGTCTTGAACGTCAAGCTCAAATACCTCGACGGCTGGAACGACCTGCGCCGCGCGCACGCCGCGCGCTACCGCGAACTGCTGTCGGGCGCGGGCGGCAGCCGCGACGAGGGCGGCGC
>DASPJG010000800.1:0-6343 GCA_035628755.1 Pyrinomonadaceae bacterium | reverse complement strand
GAGCGTGCGGTTGAACGGGAAGCCGTGCAGCAACACGATTGGCGACCCCGCACCCGACGCCTCATAAGCCAACTCGATACCGCGCACGCGTGCGACGCTCATCCCATCTCCTTTCGCATCAAAACGCTCTTCTTAACTTCGCGCCGTTCGTCTTCCTGCTTTGCCTGCGCTTCCGGCGTGAGAGGCTTTTCATGCCGGATGCGCAAAATTAAGACGCAAGACGCGAAGGATTGAATGGCAAATTGAGACTGTTAAAATATCCCCGAAATTCACTTTCAAATTGAGGCGTAGATAGCATGCTATTTGCGCGAGCGTCAAACGCGCGGCGGCGTCCGCGCATCTAAATTGCGAATAAAAATCAGCGTGATTTCCCGGTCGCGTCAGGCGCGCTCCAGCGCGAATCAAACCACAGAAGGAAGCAAAAATGAGCAGCAAGAAACAGACAGCGAAAGCGCAGATTTTTTCGGCAGCCGAGCAGCGCGCGGCGCGTTCCGAGCGCATTCAGGTGAGAGACGCAGAGCCTTACGGCTGGATCGCATTTTCCGAATCCGGCACGGAACAGAACTATCACCTCTTCCGCGACCCCGAAACGAAGCGGCTGGTCTGCACCTGCGCAGACTTCATCTATCGCGGCGATGCCGAACCGCGCTACGAGTGCAAGCACATCTCCGCGACGCTGAAATACATCGCGCGACAGTATCTCGAAAGAGACTACGACCCGCAGCGGCAGTACACGCGAACGGTGTCCGAAACCCGAGGCGGCGTGCGACACGCGGCGTAACTTTTCACCCGACCGGCACAGCCGCGACAGCCTCGCGGTAGACACTCTCCGTCGCCTCAACCATTCGTTCGAGACCGAAACGCGCACGTGATTCTTCGCGTGCGCGTTCGCTTATGCGTGCGCGTTCGTCGCCGTTTTGTAGCAGGTGAAGCATCGCGCGTGCGAGGGATGCGGCGTCGCCGACGGGCACGAGTTTCCCGGTCACGCCGTCATCAATCATCTCACGCGCGCCATCCGTCGCAGTTGAGACGACGGCGACGCCGCACATCAATGCTTCGAGCGTCGCCAGACCGAAAGCCTCCGCGCGCGAAGCCGAGACATAGAGGTCGAGCGAACTGATGAGCGGCGTGAGTTCGGAGACGTGGCCGAGCAGCCTGACGTGTCCTTGTAGCTCATGTTCGGCGATCAAACTCTCAAGGCGCGCGCGCGTTTCCCCGCCACGCGATCTATCGTCGCCGATGATGAGAAACTGCGCGTCCTTAAAATTCTCCTGCCGGATGATCGTCGCCGCCGCGCGCACGAATTCTTCCTGACCTTTGACCGGACTCAACTCGCCGACCGTGCCCGTGATGAGCGGCGCGCCCGCGGAAAGCCTCTGCCGGAATCCGTCGCGGTCGAAATCCCGAAGCGCGTGATCAAGTGTCGCGACGGAGATTCCGTTCGGGATGACGCGGATTTTCTCGTCGGGAAAGATGCGCCGCGCGCTGAGACCGCGCGCGACGCCCTCGGAGACGGCGATGACGCGCGCGGCGTTTGAGAGCGTGAACCTGTGCAGGCCGCTCATGGCGAAGGGCACGTGGCGCGTGATGATGAACGGCACGCTTCCGGCGCGGCGCGAGGCGTAGGCGGCGAGGGGATAGTCGCGCGCGAGGTGCGCGTGGACAATTTCGATCCGGCGTTCGCGGATGAAGCGTGCGAGGCGGGTCGCGCTGGCGAGATCGAGCGCGTTGCGGAGCGGGAGCGTGACGATGTGAGACTCGGAGAGGCGCGCGAGTTGTGGCCGGAGCGGCGACGCGGGGGAGAGCGCGGCGTAAACGTCGTGGCCGCGTTCGGAGAGTGCGTTTGAGAGGTCGGCGAAATGCCTCTCGCCGCCGCCGTAGGTGCGCGCCGAACTGAGCTGGAGAATCCTCACCTTTAGTCGCTCGCCGTGGTGGCCGCCGACGAGGAAGATTTTACCGCGAGCGGCGACGCGTCGTAGCGCGCGAGCAGGCCGGCGGGGTCTTGATAGATATGAGTGCACCCGGCGGCGCGCAGTTCCGCTTCGGGAAAACCGCCGCAGAGAACGCCGATGGTGCGGAGGTTGATCTTGCCTGCGGCCTGTGCGTCGTAGGGCGTGTCGCCGATGACGATGGCCTCTCCGGCCTGCACGTCGCCGAGCGAGCCGAGCGCGGCCTCGAAGATGTCGGGGTGTGGTTTCGACTTGTCTGCGTCGTCGGCGGAAGTTTCTTCTTCGACGAGGTCTGTGATGCGCGCGAGTTCTTTGTAAACTTTGAGTTCGTCCTTCTTGGCCGAGGAGGCGAGGGCGATGCGCTTGCCGTCCTGACGGATGCGCTCGAAGAGTTCGCGCACCTGCGGGAAGGCGCGCACGCGCGAGATGTATTCGCGTTTGAAGAGATCGCCCCTGTACTTCTCCATCTCCTCGCCGAAGCGTTCGAGTTCCTCTGCGGAGAAGAAGACCGGCATCAACTGGTCGCCGCCCTTGCCGATTTGATGACGGACTCGCTCGAACTCGACTTCACGACCGAAGTGTCGAAACGCCTCCTGCCAGGCGCGCGCGTGCAGATCAACCGAATCGACGAGCGTGCCGTCTATGTCGAAAATAATAGCTTTGAGCATGAGTTAAATTTCCCTCCCGTGTTTGAATGAGGCTTAACATTACACCACGCGCGGGCGATGTGTCGTGTTCTCCAACGTAATTTCGCGCGGGCGGCATTGATTGTCGCCGTCCGGCCAATCGGCATAAAGTTTGCTGTCCAGTTGTTCAAAACGGAACAACCTTTCGAGTTGGGCGTGGAAAATAGAGGAGGACAATAATGGCAAAACTCGTGACGGGACTTTTCAAGACGCGTCTGGCGGCGGAGGCCGCCGTGGACGCGCTCATCAAACATGGCTACACGCGCGACGACATTAGCGTGCTGATGTCCGACGCGACGAAGAGTAAAGAGTTCGCGATTGAGTCGGGGACGCACGCGGCTGACGGCGCGGGGATCGGCGGCGCGGTGGGCGGCACGGTGGGCGCGGTGCTGGCGGCAATTGCGGCGGTGGGAACAAGTATCGCGCTGCCGGGGATCGGTCTGGTGATCGCGGGGCCGATTGCCGCCGCACTCGCGGGCGCGGGTGCGGGCGGCGCGGCGGGCGGCGTGATCGGCGCGCTCGTCGGCGCGGGCATCCCGGAGCATCGCGCGAAAGTTTACGACGCGGGCTTGCGCGGCGGCGGCATCCTCATCGGTATCGAAGCCAAGTCGAGCGAGGACGGCGACCAGATCGAGAAACTTCTCGCAGACCTCGGCGCAGAGCACGTCAGGCAGGAATAAGCGAAGACTGAGAGTGAGAAAGTAAGAACGGCGAACGCGGAATGAAAGCAACCTGTCTTTCATTCCGCGTTCGCCGTTCTTATTTCAGCCTTCTCTTTTAGCGACTGATCTTATCGCCGATGTCTTCGATGGTTTCGCCGACTTTGCGGCGGGCTGTGCCGAAACCTTCCTGAATGTTGCCGGAAGCGCGGTCGGCCTCGCCTTCGGTTTCCATGTCGCGGTCGCCGGTGGCTTCGCCCACGTTCTCCTTCACCGCGCCTTTGGCTTGATCAAATTTCCCTTCCATCTCGTCGCTGTTTGGTAAACCCATGTTTGTCTGCCTCCTCAAAAATTGTCCGCCCGCTTGATGTGCTGTTCAAAGCAGAAACGCCTGTTTATGCTCAATCGCTGAATACGTTCGCAACGGGTGTGCCAGCGTGGATGGCGCGATTTGAGGCGTGGCATGTAGGCGTGAAAATCTCTGCGGGAGAACGAATTGCGTATTGCTCCGGCGCGTTGATAGATGAACCGGGCGAAGCATCGTCTAGCGTCCGTTTCCGTACAGTGTGACGCACGCGCGCTTTGTCTTCGGACAAAAAGAGAGGGCGCGCCCGGTGTGGACGCGCCCTCTCTTTTGTCTGGTTAGTGCCGCTCGCGCTCCGGTTTAGAACTGGAAGCGGAAGGCAATCTGCACCTGACGCTCGCGGAAGATGGTGCTGTTGTTGAGCGCGGTCGTGTTTCCGAAAGAGGGGTTGAAGGTCAGCGTGTTGGTCGCCGCCGTCAAGGAGTAGAACAGGTCGTCAACGTCTGTGACGTTGGCGTGATTGAAGAGGTTGAACGCCTCGATGAGCGCCTCGAAGTTCATCCCTTCCTTGATGCGGAAGCGGCGCGAGAGGCGCAGGTCAACTACCGCCGTGCTGGGACGACGGAGCGGGTTGCGTTCCGTGAAGAACGGACGGAAAGCACCGCCCGAACCCGTCAGAGAACCGGCAGTGCCGCCACCGCCGGCAGCGCCGCCGATGGAAGCCTGTTCGAGCCTGCCGGAAGAGAGGGTGACGATCGGGGCGATCTGGAAGCCGCCGAAAATCGCCCTGCCGACGCGCGAATTTTCCAACCCGAAGGGGCGAATCGCATAGACCGCGCTGGCGACAAACCTGTGCGGGATGTCGAACAGCGACCGGCCTCTTTCCAATTCGAGGTTCTGCGGATCAACCGGCACCGGGAAGGTCGGAGCGAAGGTGCTCGAACGCTGTCCGGTATCAGTCGCCTTCGAGAAGGTGTAGTTGATTTGGAACTGAAGCCCGTTCGTCAGGCGGCGGTTCGCTTGCAGCACGAGCGCGTTGTAGGTTGATTCGGAAGTGCCTTCGATCTGGATGACCGCGCCGACGTTCGAGATCGGGCGCGCGCCGGTGATGAAAGGCGTGGTCACGGTCTGGCCGTCGAACGGGCCGCCGACCACCGTGTAGGACTTCGTGGTGGAGGAGAGCGGCAGGTTCAGGTCAACGAACTGCGGCAGGCTTCTGCCCGCGCTGAACAGGTACGACGCGGAGATGACCGTGTTGCGCGCGATCTCGCGTTCGATCACGATGTCGGCCTGATGAATCATCGGGTTCGACAGGTTCGGCGAGGCCACGATGGCCGTGAGCAACCCGGTATTCGGCGTCCCGCTGAGGACGTTCGGATAAATCGGGTTCGGAATGACATTGCCAGCCGCGTCGCGGATCGCGGTGGTGGGCGTCACGCGGATGCTCACCTGCGAGCCGGGCGCGCCCGTGCTCGTCAGCGCACTGGAGATAAACGAGTTCGGGATGCGTCCGTAGTAGATGCCGTAGCCGCCGCGCAGAGAGGTTTTGCCGTCGCCCGACAGGTCATACGCGAACCCGATGCGCGGGCCGACGTTGTTCTTGTCTTCGGGAATACGGGTCGTCTGCGCGAGGATCGCGTTTGCCTGTTCCTGCGAATAACGCTGCGGGACGGTCGCCGTACCGGCGGCGAGCGTGGCGGTCGCGTTGTTCGGAACAATCGGCTCGGGCAGTTTGTAAATCTCGTAACGCAGCCCGAGATTCAGGGTCAGGCGCGGCGAAACGCGCCAGTCGTCCTGAATGAAGAAGTTGTAGTCGGTGGTGTTGAGTTCGTACTTCGCCAACCCGGCAGCCTGATCGAAGCTGCTGTAGCGTCTCCCGGCGGGATTGCCGAAGTCGCTGAGATAGTTGACGAGGTTGGTGTAAGAGTATGCGCCGAATTCATTGAAGATGTTGTCGATCCGGTCGTTGTTGTAGTTGATGTCAATGCCGAACTTGACGTTGTGGTTGCCGCGTGCATACGTCATCGAATCGGCGAATTGCCAGCGTCGCTCGTCGGGGAAAGAACGTCGATCAAGGAACTGCCGGTTGCCGAACAACAACCCGCCGGTGATGTTGACCTGCGGAAGCCTGCCGCCAACGGTGGTGGTCGCGCGGGCTAGTTCGCGTTGCTCGCCTTCGGTCGGGGTCGCGGCGAAAGCGCGTGCGAATTCACGACCGAACTGGAAACGGAATTCGTTGATCAACGTCGGCGACAGCGTAGAGGTGAGGCGCGACGTGAGCACGTCCACATCTACGAAGTCGTCGCCGTAACTCGTGCGTCCGATGAAGCGGACGGGCGGGCTTTCGATGCCGCTCGGCGAATCGGAGCGCATGCGGTTGTAGGTCACCGCGAGCGAATTTTGGCTGTTGAGGTTGATGTCGAGTTTGGGCGTCAGGATGAGCTGATCCTGGCTGCGCGGCACTTCACCCGTCAGGCTTTCAAGGAAGTCCAGCCCTTCGTCGATCCTCGCATTGAGGGTCGCGTCCGTCGTGCCGACCGGGAACGCGGGGCGAATGTTGTTGCGCACGGTGGCGCGGTTCGCCGCCGTCAGGTTCAGGAAGTTGGGATTCTGGAAGGCCGAGACGCCGGGGAAGTTGCGTTTCTGCTGATCGTAAGTGAAGAAGAAGAACGCGCGGTCTCTGGCGATGGGGCCGCCGAGCGCGCCGCCAAACTGCTGGCGACGATCTTCCGGCTTGAGCGCGAC
>DASPJG010000799.1:0-3155 GCA_035628755.1 Pyrinomonadaceae bacterium | reverse complement strand
ATCGTCTTGAAGCGAAGCGGGTTCGCCAAAAGTCGGCTCTCCGGCGCGGTCAGTGTGTTGACCGTCCGCGTGGAGTTCGGTGGGCGCGGGTGCGCTCTCCGGGGGGCGTGTAAGAATGTCTGCGGGCGCGTCGCTCGTCTGCGCCGCCGCGCTCACCTGCGCGGTCGTAGCGAATTTGTCGTCCGAAGGAATGTGCAGGATGAGCGGCGCGTTGTCGTCCGGCTCCAGCGTATGGCTGATCTCCTGCAATCTGGAAGCAAACTCGGTGGCGTTTTGCGGGCGCGCGTCAGGCTCTTTGGCGAGAGAATCGGCGACGAGTTGTGCGAGCGCGGGCGGCACATCGGGTCGGAGTTCGCGTATGTCTGGCGGTGTCTCGCGCACATGCTTGAGGGCGATGGCGGTGGCCGAGGGCGCATCGAACGGGGGGCGTCCGGCCAGCATCTCGTAGAGGATAACGGCGAGACTGTAAACGTCGGAGCGCGCGTCGGAGTCGTGACCGGCGCACTGTTCGGGCGACATGTAGCGGGGCGTGCCGATGAGCGCGCCCGCAGCCGTCAGCGGGTCGCCGCTCGTGGTCGTCTGTTCCAGCAGCCGCGCGATGCCGAAGTCTACGACTTTGGCCTGAAGTTCGCCGCGTTGGTCGCGCGTGAGGATGATGTTCGACGGCTTCAAGTCGCGGTGGACGATCTCGGAGTGATGCGCCGCCCCGATGCCGTCGCCCACCTGGCATGCGATCTCCACAGCCCACTTCACGGGCAGCGTCCCCTCCGCGTTCAGATACTCGCGCAGCGTCTGCCCGTTGAGCAACTCCATGACGAGATACGCCTCGCCGTCGGCGAGCGCGCCGTAGTCGTATGTGTTGGCGACGTTCGGGTGATTGAGACGGGCGGCAGCGCGCGCTTCGCGGCGGAAACGTTCGAGCGCCTGCGGGTCCGAGACGGAATCGGGCAGGAGCATCTTGACGGCGACGGAGCGTTCGAGTTCGACGTGCGTGCCGGAATAGACCGCGCCCATGCCGCCGCGACCAAGCAGACGGTCGAGACGATACTTCTCAGCGATCAGGCGGGGGCCGGGGCGGGCATGCGTCAACTGCCCGTGCTCCGCCACCTCACAGACCGCCTCCGTGTCTTCGTAACAACGCCTGCATGTACGGCAGATTTTCATCCAACCAAAACACTCCAAACGTTTTCGCCAGCAGCCCCGAATGGTAAAGCGCAAATTTGAGGCGAGCGCGTCTTGTTGGCGTTAGCCGAAGAATAGCTCGGCGACGTGATAAATCTCCTCGCTCAGTTTCTTGACTTCGCGCACGGCGTCATCGAGCGGGTAACTGACGACGCGCCTGCCGTGCAACGCGGCCATCTGTCCCCATTCGCCCGCCGCCACCATGTCGTAAGCCTTGATGCCGAAGCGCGTGGCGAGCACGCGGTCGAAGGCGGTCGGAGAGCCGCCGCGCTGCACGTAGCCGAGTTGCGTAACGCGGGTCTCGATGCCGGAGATGCGTTCGATCTCGCGCGCCACGAGCATGCCGATCCCGCCGAGGCGGCCATGCCGGTAAACCTCCCCGAAATTTTCCTCGCTCAAAAAATTCTCTTCCGGCACGGGGCGCGCATCTTCTGCGACGACGATAATCGAAAACGCGCTCCCTTGTTCGGCGCGGTGGCGCAGGAAATCGCAAACGCGAGAGAGGCGGAACGGATGCTCTGGAACGAGCACCACGTCCGCGCCCCCGGCGATCCCGCCGTAAGCCGCGATCCAACCCGTGTGTCGCCCCATCACCTCGACCACCATGACGCGATGGTGCGATTCCGCCGTCGAATGCAGGCGGTCGATGGCCTCCGTCACCACGCTGACCGCCGTATCAAATCCGAAAGTGAAATCCGTGCCGCCGACATCGTTATCAATCGTTTTGGGGACGCCGACGATTGGATAGTTGTGCTCGCGCCACATGTCGCGCGCGGTGCGCAGCGTCCCGTCGCCGCCGACGACGATAAGCGCGTCCAACTCGTGCTTTTCCCAGTTGGCGCGGATACGTTCGATGAAGTTTGCTTCGTCAAAGGGGTTGGTGCGCGACGTGCCGAGGATCGTGCCGCCGCGCGGGAGAATGCCGGAGACGGAACTGCGCGTGAGCGGGATGATGTCGTCTTCGATGAGGCCGCGCCAGCCGTTCTTGACCCCGAGAACCTGTGCGTCTTCGACCAGCGCGCGGCGCACAACGGCACGAATGACAGCGTTGAGACCGGGGCAATCGCCGCCCGCGGTCAAAATCCCTATGCGCACACTCATCTGTACAACCGAGTGGAAAAAGCTCGACCCTGAGCCACCAGTTTGCTTGAATTTAAAGTCGCGCCTATAATCGCGCGGCATACCATCGCATGTCAAACTTGAGAAGCGAAAGTAAGACCACGCGCCCACGCGATGCCACTGCGGATGCTGTCGCCGGGGCATCTCACGCCGCGCCGCTCATCCTGAGCCTCGATACGACGACCGAAATTGGCAGCGTCGCCGTCGCGCGGGGCGAACGCGTCCTCGCTTGCACGCGTGGCCGCGTGTTGAGGGAAAACTCCGCGCGCGTGCTGCAAGACGTTGAAGAAGCGTTGTCTGTCTCCGGCGTCAGCCTCGACGACATCGAACTGTTCGCGGTGGCGACGGGACCGGGCAGTTTTACCGGACTGAGATCAGGACTCGCAACCATCAAGGCTTTCGCTTCGACCTTGAACCGGCGGGTCGCCGCCGTCCCCACGCTCCACGCCATCGCTTACGCCTGCGCCTCTGCGCCGCGCGTGCTGGCCTGCCTGCCCGCAGGTCGCGGCGAGGTGTTCGCGCAACTGCTTTCGGTGGACGATGCGAAGGCGGTGAGAGAGTTGAGCGAGCCTTTTCACCTGAACCCGGCGGCGGTCTTCGAGCGAGCCGCTGGTGCGGGCGGCGACTTGAAATGGGCGGGAGCAGGAGCGCATGCGCATGCCGGAGCGATCCGCGAGTTCGCTGCCGGGAAGGGAATTGTCTGGCGCGTTGAAGACGCACGCGAAGGAGAGTCTGATTCGGAGAGCGATGTGAGCTGGACGCTCGCGCCGCCCACGGAGTCTTATGCGAAACAGGTCGCCGCGCTCGGTTTAATGAATTACCTCGATGGAAGTACGATAGTCGCGGAAGATTTG
>DASPJG010000798.1:0-5020 GCA_035628755.1 Pyrinomonadaceae bacterium | reverse complement strand
GGCGAAAGGGCGCGCGCCGCTGGCAGAGCCGGGCGATGTTGAAAGAAACGCCGTGGATCGCGGCGTGGGCGACTTTTATTTTCCGCCGGGCATCAGGCTACGAGCCGCCTGCGAGACCGCGCTGGAGAAGTTGCGCGAGCGTTTCAAACTCAAGTCCGTCGCGCTCGTGCTGCGGACGGAAGAGGGCTTCGCGGCTGCGTGCGCGATGGGCAGGTTCAAAAATAAGCTGCCGGATTTATCCGCCACAGGGAAAACGGGCGCGCAGTTGAAACCGGTGGCAGGCGTCGAGGGCGGCAAAGCCGGGGCGGGGCAGTTGTTCGTGTCACAGGACGAGGACACGGAACTTTTCCCGCTCGTCGTCGGCGACGAATTGAAGGGCGCGCTGCTGGTGGGCGACGGCAAACTGTCGGAAGAGAAGCGGCGGGGCGTGAGCGAGTTTTGTCTTGAGATCGCAATGCCGCTCGAAGTGCTGCGCCTGCGCGAAGAACTGGAGCGCAGCCTGCGCGCCTCTTATCACCTGCAAGCCTTCACGCAGCAGATCAACGAGGTCGAACCTGCCGAAGCCTACGCGGCCATCCTGCGCCACTCGACCGAACTGCTGCGCTCCGAACGCGGCTCGCTGCTGCTGTTTGACGAGGCGGCGAATGAACTCGAAGTGAAAGCGGCGGTCGGGCCGCGCGCCGACGTGGCGCTGGACGAGCGCGTGCGCCTGAGCGAAAGCGTCTCGGGGGCGGTGTTGCTCGACGGACGCCCGCGCGTCGTGCGCGACCTCACGGCCACGGAGTTGCACCGTGCGCCCGCCGAACGCAAGTACAAGACAAATTCCTTTATCAGTTACCCGATCATCACGGGCGGTAGGAAAGTCGGCGTCATTAACATGACCGACAAGGCGGGCGGCGAGCCTTACGACGAACTCGACCTCCACCTGCTCGAATCAATGGCTCCGCAAATGGCGCTCGCGCTCGACCGCGCCGGTTGGCATCAGAAGGCGACGCAGTTCCAGTTGCTCTCCATCACCGACCCGCTGACCGGCCTGCTCAACCGGCGTTATCTCGAAGAGCGTCTGGCAGAGGAATTCGAGCGTTCAAAACGCCACCGCTTCCCGATGAGCTTCTTGATGATCGACATTGATAATTTCAAGGAGTACAACGACCGTCACGGCCATCAGGCGGGCGATCTCGCGCTTGAGATCACGGCGCAATGTTTGAAGTCCGCGTTGCGCTCGGCTGACGTGGCCTCGCGCTATGGCGGCGAAGAGTTCAGCATCCTGTTGCCGCAGACGAGCGCGGCGGAAGCCCTCGTCATCGCCGAACGCATCCGCTCCCGCGTCGAGAAATTTTCCTACCCGCACGGCAGCAGCCAACCCGGCGGGGCAATCACGGTCAGCATCGGCATCTCGGCCTTCGGGCCGAAACTCGAAACCCCTTCCAGCATCATCGGCGCAGCCGACCACGCGCTCTACGTCGCCAAGAGCCGCGGCAAAAACTGCGTCGTCTCCTACGTCCCACCCACCAAAAACACTCCTCCCCCCGCCCGCGATGTCAACTGAAAACATCTTCAAGGCCTCCCCGGCCAGACGCATCCTTGGCCGCATCGCACCGGAAAACTTCATCGGGCGAAGCGAGCACCTGCGCGAGATCACCGCGCTCGCCCCTTCAAACTCGCCGCGTCGCGGGCTGCTCGTCCACGCCGCGCCCGCCGCCGGAGCCTCTGAACTTTTACGGCAAGCCTACGACAAACTCTTCCAGCAGCGCGGCGTCGCGTCGCCGATCTATTTCGCCTTCACGCGCCACGAACAGACCATCGCCGCCGCCGCGCGTCGTTTCCTCCACACGTTTCTCTCGCAACTCGTCGCGCATCGCCGCGATGATGCCTCTTTTGTCAACGCGCCGCCCGCCCTGCGCGACCTGATTGACCTTGCAGACCCTTCGGACTACGAATGGATCGAGCGTCTGGTGATGACCTACGAGCGAGCGCGCGAGGGCAGCGATGAACTCGCGCTCGTGCGGCTGTGCTTCAGCGCGCCAGTGCTTGCGGCATCGCGCGGGGCGCGCTCGGTCGTGATGCTGGACGAGATTCAGAACATCGAAAAATTGCGGGGCGAGGTCGAACTCGGCAACGAGATCGCGCAGGTGTCCATGCACGGCGATGTGCCGTTCGTCCTGTGCGGGCTGAGGCGCGGCCTGCTCGATGAGTTGAGCGGCGGAAACGCGCCGCACCGCTTCGACGGCTTCGGCACGATCCATCTCGAAGGGTTGAAAGAGGCCGATGCGCGCACGCTCGTCGAGCGTCTGGCTTTCACGGAACGCGTCGCCATCAACGACGAGACGCGCGATCTCATCGTGCAACTGTTCGGCGGCAGCCCGTTCTACATCGCCTCCTTCATGTACGCGGCACACCGCGACAAAGCTTCGCTCACGAGTTTTCTCGAATGCCAGAAAATTTACGTGGACGAACTTTTGGGCGGGCGCATCAACCGCCGCTTCAACTCCATCCTCGAAGAGGTCACGCCCTCGCTCACGATCAGGCGCGCGCTGGTTCGACTGTTGCACGAAGCGGCGACGAATGCCGGGGGCAAGTCGCCCGTCGAGGCGTGGCGCAGGCGTCTGGAACTTGAGCCGGACGAACTCTACCCGTTGATGTTCGCACTGCACGTGCGCGAACTCGCCGGGTTTAACGCCACCTTCATGGAAATCGGCACGGAGACCCTCTGGCGCGATTACCTGCGCGCGAGTTACCGCCTGCAAGTCGCCGCCGAACCGCGCGCACTCGTCGTGGCCGACACGCTCGTCGAGACGTTGAAACGCGCGCCGCAGACGATGGCGCGCCATTACCGCCGCGCCGCCGCGCTCAACCTGCGCGAACTGCTCGCGCGCTTCGACGCCCAGCGCATCGCCGCCAGCCTCCTGCACTACGACCGTTTCAGCCGCATCTATCGGGGCATCGAGGCCGAAGAGATCGAACTCGGGCTTGACGCCGAGACCGATTTGATTCGCCTGCCGCAGATCGTCCACGCGGCGAGTTGCGCTTCTTTCCACCCGCCGATGCAACTCGTCTGCGACGAGGAACGTTGCGCCGTCGCGCACGGCTTCGACGCGATGCCTTACACCGATGCGAACGAGATCGTCTGGCTCACCGCCGAGATCGATTCCAAGCTCGAAGCGGGGCGCGCCGTGACCGAAGTGTGGTGCGATAGGCTGGCGCAGGTCGGCCATTCCTGCGGCTTCAAACGCTTCAAGCTGTGGCTGGTCGCGCCGGAAGGCTTTTCGGCGGAAGCTTCCGAACTGCTGAACGAGCGGGGCGCGTTCAGTTCGAGCCGCAAACAACTCGAAATCTTGACGGCGCGCCTCAGTCCCGAAACGGCGGACGCGCACGCCGGGGCGGAGGCCGATGCGCCGGACGAGTTCGAGATGGTGATCCCGATGGGGAGCGACACGGAACTCATTGCCGCGCACACCGTCGAACAGATCGCGCGCCGTCTGGACTTCCCGGCGGAGGCCATCAACCAGATCAAAACCGCGCTCATCGAGGCATGCATCAACGCCGCCGAGCACAGTCTCAGCCCCGACCGAAAAATTTATCAACGTTTTCGTCTCGAAAGTGATAAATTAGTCGTCACCGTATCAAGCAGGGGTATTATCGTGCCCTCTCCCCCAAATGCCGGAACCAACGGCAACGACGCACGAGAAGAAAATAACGGTCGCCGCGGATGGGGTCTTAAACTGATTCGCACTCTGATGGACGAAGTCGAGTTCGAGCGGGTTGACGACGGCACGCGCCTCCGTATGACTAAATACCTACGTCGATAGAAGGGTCGTAAACAAATGGTTGACTCGCACGACCGCTCGCCGGTGCGCTCCGAACGCAGCGGCGACATCGCCGTCATTTACGCCAGCGACTATCTCAACAAGTTGAGTGGCGAACGCATCGAACGCGAATGCCGCGCCGCCCTCAGCGCGGGCTGCCGCGCGCTCGTCGTGGACTTCAAGAACACCGGGCTGGTCAACAGCATCGGCGTCTCGATCATGCTCGGCGTCATCGACGCAGCCGAGCGCGCGCACGCTCCGCTCGTCTTTTCAAACGTCAACTCGCAGGCCGCGCAACTCTTCGAGATACTCGGCCTGACGCTGCACGCCGCGCTGGCGGCGGACGAACAGGCCGCGTTCCAGATGTTGTCGGACGCGAACCTTGCCGAGCGTTATCGCGTCCCGGTCGGCAAACACACTTAGCCGATGTCAGACCAAACGACAAAACTGATTCACGCCTTCTCCGCGCTCGCAGACCTCGGCGAAGAACTGGCGGACACGCGCGACTTCGAGGAGATGGTGCGCAGCACGCTCCACGTCGTGCTCGGCACGCTCGGCGTCCGCCGGGGCGCGGTGGCCGAGTACATGCCGGACGACGCCACGTTGCGCTTCGTCGCCGTGTGGGGGCTGGGCGAGGATTCCCCGGCGGCTCTGCCGTTCGCGGCGGCAAGCGCGGAGGTGTTATCCGCGCCCCAGCCGCGTGCCCTGTCGCTATCAGAACCGGACAGCCGCGAACTGGCGCGGCAACATCTCGGCGAACGTCTGGTCGAGACGCTCGTCGAACTCCGTCTCCATCTCGCCGCGCCGCTCGTCGTGCATAAAAAGTTCGTCGGGTTCATCCTGCTTGGCGGCAAGGCCACGGGCGAGGCGTTTGCGCCGGACGAGAGGGAAGTGGTGCGCACGATGGCGCGGCACATCGGCGTCGGGATTTATAACCACAGGCTGCTGCGCGAAGTCGAGCAGCGCGCGGAAGAGTCGCGCGGCCTTTACGAAGACCTCCGCACCATCTACCGCGACACCGTGCGCGCCTTTGCCGCCGCGATTGACTGTAAGGACAAGTACACGCAGGGGCATTCGGAGCGGGTCGGCAAGTATAGCGAGATCATCGCGCGCGAGATGGGTTGGAGCGAGGAAGAAGTCGAGGGCATCGCTGTCGCGGGCTATCTGCACGACATCGGCAAACTCGTCGTCGAGCGCGACATCATCAACGCGCC
>DASPJG010000797.1:0-5889 GCA_035628755.1 Pyrinomonadaceae bacterium | reverse complement strand
CCAGTTCATGTCAATCTCATACCAATGATAGCCGTGGCGCGCGGCGCGCGGGTGGGCATGGTGGTTGTTGTGCCAGCCTTCGCCGAAGGTCAGGATGGCGATGAGCCAGTTGTTGGTCGAGTCGTCTTCGGTCTGGTAACGCTTCGTGCCCCAGAGGTGCGTGGCGGAGTTGACGAGCCATGTCGCGTGCAGCCCGAAGGTGGTGCGGAAGAACATGCCCCAGAAGAAGACCGACCAGCCGCCGAAGACCAGAAGCAGCACGCCGAGCACGACGACCGGCACGAAGAACCATTTCGACAGCCAGACGTGGAAGGGGTCTTTCATCAAATCGGGCACGTAGCGGCGGAGCGTCACTTCGTCATGCTGCTGCGCCGTTCCCGTCAGAATCCAGCCCATGTGCGCCCACCATGTGCCGTCGCGGGGCGAATGCGGGTCGCCGGGCTGTTCGGTGTGGGCGTGGTGAATACGGTGTGTGCCGACCCACTGGATGGGGCCGCTTTCGAGCGTGAGCGTGGCGCAGACGGTCAGGAAATACTCGACCCACTTCGGCGTCTTGAAGCCCCTGTGCGTGAGCAGGCGATGGTAGCCCATGCCGATGCCGAGGCTGCCGGAAATCCACCACAGCGCAAGCGTCACAAAGAGCGCCGTCCACGAAAACATGAAGAGCGCGGCGATTGCTCCCACGTGGAAGACGATCATCGTGATGGCCGTCGACCAGTTGATTTTTCCGTTACGTTGCGCGGCGACCTGCTGCGCGCTCATACCCTGTGCTGCCATAATTTTTATTCTCCCCTTATCCTGTCACCGTGGAAATTTCCCAACACTCCGCTCGCCAGTATTTGATGTGGGGGCGAGAGTTATCGTAGCAGGCGCGGGGCGCGGCGAATGTAAAAGTTATGTAAAAGCAGGACGGCGGCGTTATATACTTGGCGAAATTCCGGCGTCGGGTATATTCTTGGCCGCTTTTTCATGCCCGGCGGATGGTGAGAGGGAAAATAAGTTGATCAGGACGGTCTGCCTCAACACGGCGACAAAGGCTTTTACGAAAGACTGCCTCGCGGCTGACATCAGCGAACTGCGCGTCGAACCGCAGAACATCGTCTGGGCGGACGTGGCCGACCCGACGAGCAGCGACTTCGAGGAACTGGCCGAAGAATTCGGTTTCCACCACCTCTCGATTGAAGATTGCCGCAACGAGCACCAGCGGCCAAAGATCGAAGAGTATCCCGGCTACTACTTCATCGTGCTCTACGAGGCCGAACTCGCCGGGACGAACGACCGGCTGGAATTGCGCGAGTTGAACATCTTCCTCGGCAAGAATTATCTCGTCACCGTCCACAGCCGCCCCATCCGCGCAATAGACACTGCCTCGCGCATCTGGCACGAATGGACGGATCGCGCGGAATACGGCTCGGGCGTGCTCGCCTATATTCTGATCGACGCGATTGTTGATGACTACCTGCCGCTCCTCGACGTGGTGAGCGACCGCATGGACGACCTCGAAGACTCGATCTTTGGAGAGTTTCGCCCGGAAGCCATCGAGGAAATCTTTGCCATCAAGAAGAAGCTGCTCTACCTGCGCCGCTCGATCACGCCGCTGCGCGATGTCTTCAACACGCTGCTCAGGCGCGAGCAGCCGATCTTTCCGCGCGAGACGCACGTCTACTTTCAGGACGTGTTCGACCATCTCATCCGCGTCTCCGACACGATTGACAACTTGCGCGACATGCTCAGTTCGACGATGGACGCCTATCTCTCCGTCTCGGGCAACCGCATGAACCAGATCATGAAGCGGCTGACTTCGATCTCCACGATCCTGATGTCCGTCACGCTGGTCGCCGGAATCTACGGCATGAACTTCAACTACATGCCCGAACTTCACTGGCGTTACGGCTACGTCTACTCGCTGCTCTCGATGATCGGGGTCGGCCTCGGGCTGTACGTGTTCCTGAAAAAGGTGAAATGGCTATGACTCTCAGACATCCGCTCCGCGACCGCTCCAAAAAAAGGAAGAAAGGCGACACCGCGCAACTCGCCGCGCAACTCGCGCCGCTCGAAGAGCAGGACACGCAGGCCGCCCGGCGGCAGGGCGCGAACGGGCACGGCGCAGGCCAGAACGGAGCCGGTTTGATTCAGGAGCCGGGCGCGCTCATCGTCACTACGGATCGTTTGCACCTGCCGAAAGAGTTTACCGAATCGGGCGAGAGGCGACTCTTGGACATCGAGCCGGTCGTGATCGTGATCGTCGGCGCGATGCTTCTCTTCATCGCCTTCATCGCGTGGCAAATCTCGCTGATGCCGACGGTGGAATAAAAGCGGGAACGAAGCGGTCGGAACGCGGAACGGGGAATGAAAGCCGAGTTGCTTTCATTCCCCGTTCCGCGTTCCGACTCTACTTTATGTTGTTTACGGCTGCCTGCTTGAGGTCGAAGTCGTGCGGGAGGGCGACGGGGCTGGCGTGCTGTTGCCGCCGCGCGGGGCGGTGTAGCCGGGGCGCGTGATGGCGATGCGCTTGTCGCGTTTGCCGGAATCTTCGATGCGGACGTTCACTTTGCGAAACGTGCCGTCGCGCCGCTTGTTGGTCGGGCTGTAGCTGACGACGTATTGCGTGCGCAAATCGCGCGTGATCTCGTCGGCGATGCCGGGCAGTTCCGAGAGCGACGAGGGATAGAAGGCGCGTCCGCCCGTCTCGGTGGCGAGTTTGTTGAGCAGGTTGACGGCCTTGTCCTTCGGGCTTTTGCGGATGATGCCGCCCTCTGCGTCGAGTTCGTTGACGAAGCCGATCACGTAAATCTGCACGTCGTTCTCGCGCAGGAACTCGAAGAGTTTCGCCTGATTGTAGTAACTGCTGCGGTCTTCGCCGTCGGTGACGAGGATGAGCGCGCGGCGACGCCGGTCGTTGAGGTCATCGCCCCTTTTGTGTTTCCCGACATGCTCGGCGGCGAGGTACACGGCGTCGAGCACGGCGGTCTGCCCGCCTTCGGTGAACATCTTGTCCATCGCGTCGATCAGTTCGTCTTTGTTCGCGGTGAAGTCCTGTAAAATCTCGATCTTTTCGCTGTCGATGAAGCGTTGGAGAAATGTCTCGTCGCCGGGCTTGTTCTGTTCGATGATGGTGCGCGTCGCGTCGATCACTTTCTCCAGTTGCGTCTTCATCGAGCCGGAGTTGTCCACGACGAGGCCATAACTGATCGGCACTTCGGCGCGGGTGAACGAGAAAATCTGCTGCGGCACGCCGTCCTCGAATATTTTGAACTCTTCCTGCTTGACATCGTTGATGGGACGGTTCGCGCGGTCGATGACACGCACGTTCAGGTTAACGAGGCTCGTGTCAACCTTCACGATCTCTTCGGGGTCAACTTCCTCGCCCGCGTCCTGTCCCTCCGACGGGCTGGCGGAGGGCTGCTGCTGGCGCGGCGCGGGCGTCTGCAACTGCGGGGCGGGCGTCTGCGCGGGGGTCGGGCGCGGCTGCGTCTGCTGCTGCTGTTGCGCGCTGTTCACGCGGCGGGGGCGGGAGTCGTCCGTTGCCGCCGTGCCCTGCGCGTGCGTCGCCGGTTCGGCGAAACTCAAGATGGCGAGCGCGGCGATCATTCCGAGCGAGAGCCACAGGCTCGCACCCGGACGGCTGCGGCGACTTTTCAGATCAATTTTGCGGTGTGTCATCCCGTCATCTCCTGCAACTAAAACTGGCCTAACCGTTCGCGCCCAGCGATTTGTTCCGGGCGACAACAAGCCGAAGCGCCCGGCGAAGCTCCCGTCCGCCACTTCGGCTGGCTTGCGGCGGGCGCGTTCGCGGGCGCTTCTGTTTGTCAGCCAAAAAAATTGGCTTCGCGCGGCTGGGGCTGAAAAAGAACCGGAGCGGGCAGCGTGTCGTGTTTGCGCCCGCACACCCCTTTAGAAGTGTCCGGCGGCGCGCGCGTTGCCAGTCAGCCGGTCAATGGGCGGCCAACCGCGCCGGACTTCAGCGCGGCTGGGTGGTGGCGTAGTAGCCCTCTTTGGTGCGCACGAAGAGGCGCGGCAGCCCGCGCGGCGGCGTGACTTTCACCTTGATCTTGTGCCACTTGCCGTTGTTAACGAAGTTTTTCGGCTTGTAGCCGATGGAATACTGGTGGCGCAGTTCGATGGCGATGCGCTCGAAAATCTCGTTCATCTCGGCGGCGGTGTCCGGGAAGAAGGCGCGCCCGCCGGAGACCCCGGCCAACTCGTCGAGGATGGCCTGACCGGCCACGTCGAATGAACTCTGGTTGCCGCGGTCGATGATGCCGATGGCGTAGATGAGCACGTCGGTCTCTTTCAGGACGCGACGCAGTTCGCTGAAGGTATAGCGCGAACTGTTGTCCTGCCCGTCGCTGATGACGAGGAGCGCGCGCTTGGGATGCGTGCCGCGCGTCACCTTTTCGACGCCGAGATAACAGGCGTCGTAGAGCGCGGTCTGCCCCTTGGTCTGCACGAAGGTCAGCTTGTTGAGCAGGGCGTCGGCGTCCCGCGTCTTGTCCATCAAGACCTGCGAGCGGTGGTTGAAGCCGATCATGAAATACTCGTCGCTGTCGTGGCTCGTCTCGATGAAATGTTTGAGCGCGTCGCGCGCGCGGGTGATCTTTTCCTTGCCCATCGAGCCCGACACGTCGAAGATGACCCCGAGGCTGACGGGCGCATCATCGTCGGAGAAGAAGGTGATGTCCTGCGGCTCTTTGTCGTCGTAGACGGTGAAAGCCTCTTTGGTCAACCCCGTGACGAAGCGGCCATACATGTCCGTCAGCGTGACGTTCAGGGTGATGAGATCGGAATTGACGATAAGTTGCTCGTCGCCGAACGTCGCCGCCGCTCCGCCGCCCGCCCCTGTGGGAGCAGACAGCCCGACGGGCGCGCCGACGGGCGACGCGACGGGCTGCGCGGCCACCGGCGCGGGCTGCGTCGCGCTTGTGGCGGTGGTGCTGTTGCCGCCTGCCGGTTGTTCGGCTGCGGATTGCGTCGTGCTTTTTTGTTGCGCGTAGTTTGCGACGGGTGCGACGAGCAACAGGCAGGCGATGACGTGTGAAGAGACGAGCGCGGAACGGAGTCCGGGACAGTGGCGCCGTACTCTCATGAAGACCTCCAGTTGGCGGAGTTAGACGGGATCAACTCCTGCGAAGCTAAACCTTGTATGCCCTACGATTCTGAGATCGCACGGGGCGATGCCTGAAGTCGTAAAAAAATCTTTTGCGCGTGGCTCGATCAATGAAGCTGGGGACTTCGCGGGGGACGCTCCGCATTGTAGGACACGACGCCGCGCGCGCGCAAGATCGAGGTTTGTCAAAAGTTCAGTTTTTGAGTTGGGCGGCGGACACACGCGCGGAAGAGTAAAGCCCCCTCGGAATATTTCACGGCGATCACAAAGCGGCGAGCGCGAGGAAAAGGGCAGTGCGGACTCTCTGGTGTGAAAGAGGCATGGTGAGGCTCCTGTTGATGTGAGGGCAAACAGCAGCGCGCCGGGTGTTTAGAAGCGAGAGGGACTAGCGAACCGCCCTGCGTGTCGCTGTTTCGGATTTAAGCGAGGCTGGCGGGGTCAAGCGATGCGCCAGCCGGAGAGGTGTCAATTATCGTTGGTGGCATCTTCCCAATTGAGCCACTCTGTAACGTTGCGTTGCCGGTAATCGCGCATGCGGAGGTGCTCAGGGCTGTCGCGCGGCGGGTTGTATAGCTCGACGCGGCCTGCGCCCTCTTCGATGATGAAGTTGAAAGTCAACCGGAAGATACAATATTCACCCGGCGGCATTTTGTTCGCGCGCTTAAGGAACTTCCACTCTTTGGCCGCGACGACGGCAGCTTTCCGCAAGTGCGGGTGGAGGCCGGGGGGCACTCTAACTTTAATGACTTGCCCGTCGTCGTTGATCCCGACGCCTACTTCTA
>DASPJG010000796.1:0-9164 GCA_035628755.1 Pyrinomonadaceae bacterium | reverse complement strand
CCGGGCGTTCGCAATAGGCGTTATGTGGTTTCGTGTCGATGACCGCCGCGTAAGACTCGGCCAAAGTCTCATATGCATCAAAAGCTACGGGCTTATCACTCATCATTGGTCGAGATGCCTGCTACGTCCTTACCATAGAGCAGTCCGACGTCTGGCGTCAGCGGCACGCACGGAATCGGCGTGGCATTTGGCGAGCCGGTTCATGGGATAATAGGTAATTTGCGCTGACTAAGCCGCCCTTTTTTCTTCACGAATAATCCGCGCCACGTCTTGTGTCAGTGCCATCCCTGCTTCCACTAACATTGCTCGCGGTGGCTGGAGCGTGCGTGCGGCCTCGCGCAAGCGGCGCGCATCTGCGAGCGTCTCTCGCACCAGTTCATCCTCGCCGTGGTCGGCGAGCAACAACATGATCTCGCCTGCTGTGGCGGCTATCTCGTCTACCAACTCAGAGGGCGACGCCTCCTGACAACTACGGAGGTCGGAACACAATTCATCGAGATGAACAGAGAAACGAGAGAGCTTGTCCAAGTGGAAATGATGTTGAGCCATAGTGAGATGGATTTTACCACCGAGTGCTCAGGAGGGATAGTATTATTTGCGAAACTCTGTACCATTCGTGATATGACTTTGGTTATCGGACTCAGGGGTCTCGGAATCTACACTTGGGTCAATTCGAGCGGACAGATGGGCTCTCAACTCAAGAAGTCCTGTGACCCCTCACCTGCCAAACTTCCACCAAGGTTTCTTCAGCGGCGGAGGCTGGGCATCGAGTTGCTGCGTGAAGATGAGGGGGATGGTTTCAAACCAACTCTGAACGCTGTCCTCTCCCCCGTGTAGGAACTGCTTGCGGACTTTGTTGAACGGGTAGGCGGCGTTACCGCCCCCGAAATCTACCGCCCAAGACCCCTCCTGCTCCTTCCACTCGCCGCCATAACAGGCGATGACACACTCGCCGATGAAAGAGCCGAGCATCTGGCTCATACGCTCTATTGCCGTCTCGTCGGCGAACTCCGCGCGTAGCCGTTGACGCTCGATGAAGCCGTCAAGCCAAGCCACCGACTCGGCATTGTAGCCGAAGTTATCCATCTCGCTCGTCTGTCCCAATTCTCTTCTGACCAACTCGGCGTTGGCGCGAATCTTCTCTTGAGGGGTCATTCCTGTGAATCCTTTTTGAAATATACGCAGTGTCGCAAAAAATATTTTGGCTAAGATTAGTTGTACTGAATAGTATGCAGTAATTTCAATATCTTGTGAGAGCGGAAAGTGTTTGCAACGCTGCCCGCGCATGAGCGTTAATCTGCGGCCAATTCTTTTCTCGACAGGCTAAGGCAAACCGTGATAAAACGCGCCCCTCAGGCGATGTGGCGGCGCGCGCCTGTAATCGCAAGCCTTAAAACATGCCATCCTTCACACTCCAACTTTCAAAGAAGGATGCGACACTCTTATCTTCGGATTACTGCATTTACAACTCAACTTGCAGGTGGAAAACTCAGATGGCGCAACAAAATTTCCGAGTCAATAACGCAGCCGGAATGTGGCTGCGTTCAGAGCCGGTCGTGAGCGAAGCAACCCAGAAGGTGTTGCTTCCACGCGGGCAGTTGGTAACGAAGTTAGGCGACACTGACAAGCCGGATTGGTGGCGCGTCAAGACCACTTTTCAAGGCGCAGAGCATGAAGGCTTCAGTAACAAAAAATTGATGATTGCCGACTCAGCTTCTAATCCGTCACCCGCCCCCGTTCCGAGTTCGCAGTTGCTAATCAAAACGCTGGCCGTCCTGAGGCGGGTCGCTCCCCGCGCACACCCCAATTACATTCAGGCGATCCGTGAAGGTGACGCCATGTTCGCGCAACACGGTATTACGACTCCGCAGCGCATGGCTCATTTTCTAGCTCAGGCCATGCAGGAAACCGGGAGCCTCACGGTTTTGCGTGAGAGTATGAGTTACAGTGCGGAGCGTATGTTGGAGATATTCGGTCGTAGACATTCAGCGAAGGTGACGCCGGAGGAGGCAGCCGCGCTGGCGCACAACGAACGCGCTCTGGCCGAACGAGTTTATGGCCTCGGCAATCCCAAGAAGGCGCGCGAACTCGGCAACACTCAGCCGGGCGACGGATTTCGTTACCGGGGCAACGGTATCTTGCAGATGACAGGGCGAGGGGCACACCGTCGGAGAGGGCTGGCTAACGGTCTCGATTTTGAAGGCAACCCGGAACTGGCGACCCTTCCTGAACATGCGCTGAAACCGGCGCTACAGGAATGGGCTGACGGCAGATTGAACGTCGCCGCAGATCGCAACGATATTGAAAGAATTACGCGGATCATCAACGGCGGCGACAACGGCCTTCCCGAGCGCAGGGCATTCTTCGCCCGGCTATTGCCGCTGTTGAGGGACAGTTAGGTTGCCGGGAGTGGGAACGATAGCGGCTGGCCGGGTGCGCGTAGGCATCCGCCAGCCGCTTTCCTTTTAGAGCGCGACCACTCGCGGATGCGTCGTAGAGATTAATTTGAGACGAGAACGTTCTACGAGTGCGCTTCGTTGGCAGCGATTCCGAACAGCGAAGGAACGGAACTAGGTGTGAAGTATCCTCCGCATCGGGGCACAGTCAATAGAACTGCGGCCAAGCGCGCGCTCATGCCGGACTTTGATGTGACCCGCTCTTCCATCCAAAAAAAAATTCCGCCCGGGTGATCCGATCCTCCAAAAAAATTCGCGTTAAGGGATGGGGGCGCATTCGAGTACTGATCCTTACCCTTTCAAAACTCGCCCTGCGTCGCTTCAGCTCACTTAAAAAAAACAATTTTCAGAGGTTATTTTCAATGGCTCATACCTTCTCACGACGGGACTTTCTTCGCACAGGTCTCTTCGGACTGGCCGGAGCGACGATGCTCGGCCCCGGAATTATCAGCAGTTTGGCGGCAAACAGCGAGCCGGTCGAGGCCATCGTCATCGGCAGCGGTTTCGGCGGCGCGGTGGCGGCCTTGCGTCTGGCGCAGGCTGGCGTCCGCACGTTGATGTTGGAGCGCGGGCGTCGCTGGACTGTCACACCGGAACAGAACACCTTCGCCACCTTACCGAACCCCGACGGGCGCGCCGCCTGGCTCAGTTCGACCACCGTGATCGGCAACCCCGTGCCGATTGACGTTTATACAGGAGTCTTGGAACGCACCATCGAAGACGGAGTCGCCGTCTTTGCCGGGGCGGGCGTGGGCGGCGGCTCGCTCGTCTACAACGGCGTGACGTACCAGCCCACGCGCGAATTGTTCGACCGCTCCTTCGGCGGCACGATCAGATACGACGAGATGGAGGAAACGTATTACCCTCGCGTGCGCTCCATGCTCAACCCTTCACAGTTGCCCGCAGACATTCTGGCGACCGACTATTACAGAATGACGCGCATCTTCCTTGAGATGGCAGACAAGGCCGGATTGCACGGGCGGCTGGCCTACATGAACATTGACTGGAACGTCGTGCGCGGCGAGATCGAGGGAACGCGCGTGCCTTCCGCGCTCTCCGGCGAGTTCTGGTATGGCAATAACAGCGGCTGCAAAAACAGTCTCGACCGCAACTATCTCGCGCAGGCCGAGGCGAGCGGCTATCTGCAAATCATGCCGCTCACCGTCGTGACGGAGATTACCGACGCCCCCGGCCACAGGTACGTCGTGACCTGTGACCGGATTGACGAGACGGGCATGCCGCAACAACGTATGCAGTTCACCTGTAATCAACTGTTTCTGGCGGCAGGCTCGATGGGCACTTCCAAGATGCTCGTCAAAGCCCGTGCTAAAGGCACGCTGTCGAAGCTGAACGAGCACGTCGGGCGCGGCTGGGGCAATAACGGCGACTTCTTCGGGATGCAGGTCGGCCTGCCGGACACAAATCCGGGTCAGGGCGGCCCGGCTTCGGCCATTATCGAAGACCACCACAATCCTCTGGGGCCGACCGCCGTCATGTGCGCCCCGCAATGGGACGCGCAGGGAGGCGTCATCAACACGCTCGGATTGTCGATCCCGCCTGCTCTCGGCAGCTTTCGCTACGACGTGGCGACGGATTCCGTCAAACTCAACTGGCCGGGCAACGACCCACGCATTGCGCGCACCATCGAAGCCGGCCAACAGACCTACGAGACGCTCAACCGCGCCAACACGACAAACGATTACCAGCCCTCCACGGCCTTCGTCGCGGGCGGACTGACGGCGCATCCTCTGGGCGGAGCCGTCCTCGGCAAAGCCTGTGACAAATACGGGCGCGTGGAAGGCTACCAAAACCTGTACGTCGTTGACGGGGCGTTGATTCCCGGCTCGTCCGGCTGCACGAATCCCTCTTTCACGATTGCAGCCCTGGCCGAACGTTGTATAGACAAAATCGTCCCGGAGATTGTCGAAAAGAGTGGCCGGAGACTCTTCGCCGTCGCGTCAGCGCAGTGAAGCGTGAGCGCGAGCGTAGTGCCATAAAAGAAGCAGGGGCGAGTCACTCATGACTCGCCCCTGCTTTTCTGTCCTTGATTATACTCGCGCTCTCTCAGCCTCAACGCGAACGTCGGGGTGCGGCGATCCGTGCCGGAGGCATCGCTCGCAGCAGCGCGCCGCGCCCTCGAAGAGGTCTGTTGATACGGGGGAAGAGGTGGCTTGGCCGCTGTTGATAGTGCCACGGGCGGACGTGCGTGTGCCGTCCGATCCTCCCGCGACCGTATCGTCCCCTGTGCACAGAAGGCAAGACGGTGATGAACTGGGCGGGCGACGCGTAGAAGTAGGGATAGTAGTTCGATGGCGCATAGGCAGGCACGTAGGTCGCTCCCTGTTGCGACAGGCCAAGACTCAGTTCGCTTAGTTGCTGCCTGACGCTCACGATCTCTGACTTCAGAGACTCCAGCTCTGCCTCCTTCCTCTCTTCCTGCATCCGTTGCGCCCACTCGCTGAGCCAGCGGTCTTGCTCCTCAATGCGTTGTCGTATCTCCTGCTTGGAAGGCAAGCCGCGCTCTCGGCGCGTGCGCTCGTACTCTTCCTCATGCGCTTCCCGCATCAACCGTGTGGATTCAAGCTCCTTATTGGTGACGACTTTCCGGCTGGCACCCTGCCCCGCCTGCACAGCTTCCGGCACTCGCGCCGGGGCGGCGGGCGACTCCTGCGACTGTCGCTTAATTCTTCCGGTGAAACTCCCCGACGGCTCGTTGTTAGCCCTCTCGGTCGCGTCAATATCAACATTCGATAACCACACCGTGACCCAATAGCCCGGCGACGCCTCGTAAGTCATCGCCGTCGGCGTCACCTTAAACTTACCGGAGACGTTGACGACCCGTCCGCTGCGCAGGACGAGCGTATAGGCGTTCACCACGACTGGCAGCATGAAGAAGAGCAACGTAGCAAGTGCGGCTGCCCGGAACAGTCGGACGGACGAAACGCTCCGGCTGTTGGTGGGGCGGTGTGCGAGGATGTTGGCTGACATTACCGAAGACCCCCTCTGGGAATGAATGTTTGTAAGGATTATAGCATACGGCTAAAGGCTCAAACTTGGGTTATGTCTGGTTCGATAACTCTCAAGAGAATCGCACCGCACGCTCTAGGCAGACTGATCCTGTCAAGGCGTTTGACGCCACTCCGCTTTAGAGAAAGTAGCCGTAGCCGACTCGCATCCCGTGAAGCGACGAGTATGGCATTGTCGTGACCAGCACTATGGTCATCAGGCTGTGCGAAAACGCCAGAGCGAATAGATTCGGCGCGCGCTGGTACACCCAAGCCCAGAGGAGCCCGCCGCTAAAGGTGGCGACCATCAACCACAGGTTCGGCAGGTGCAGCAGTGCGAACACGGAAGCCACAAGTAGGATGCTGCGCGACCCGCGACCCCAGACCATCTGCGCCCGCCGGTTGATGAACCCTTGCAGCGAGTACTGCTGCAACAGCCCCCAGCAGAACAGCCAGAAATAAGTGAAGACCAGCGACCGACCCGGGCGAATGCCGCCCATGCGCAGGCTGCCGAACAACCACCCGGCGAGGACGAGTAACAGTATGACGGCAACCATCGGAGGCATAAGCAACCTCAGAGCCTGCCACAGGTTGTCGATTCGCCAACCCACTTCGCGCGCCGTTTCGCCGCACGCTCTGTGCGAGAGAAGCATGAGGGCGAAAGCCGCGCAGACCGGGATCAACCCGACGAGGTAATTTTTGCCGAAGAAAGGCAGCACAGCCCACTCGGCGACGAGCACGCAGAGCACGACAAGAGAAATCTCGCGGAGGGGGCTGGCTAAGCCACAACGCTCTCGGATAGCCATCACCTGTTAGCCCTCGACCGCCTGCCGCAGGCCGTGGAAGTATGCGCGCTGGAGTCTCTCCAAATCCTCTTTGACCAGATTGAGGCCGAAGACGCACAACTCGAAGTTCTCTGCCAGCTTGCGGAAGAGCGGGGCTTCGTCCCTGTACTCGAACTGGTCGAAGGCCGAGACTACTTCGTAGGACTCCTTGCCCGCCTTCATGTAATCCACGAAAACGTCCAGCCGCATCTGCCCGAACCGCTGCCGACCTGAAAGGCTTTCGGGAAAAAGCCCCGTCATGAAGAGCACGTAGTCGCCGACGTGCTTGCGCACCTCGCGCTCGCGGTCGAAAGAATTGGCTTCGAGCAAGGGGTTTGATTCGAGCAGCATCTCCCCGACATCTTCCAGCCTGCGACCGCGTGAGTCTCGGACGCGGTAGAGATTGTCAACGTGGGTGAAATCCACCAGCAGCCCGGAGATGTATGCGGCGAGCCGCGGATCGGGCAGGCGCACGTCCGCATCGAAGCGTCGCCGGACAATGTCCGTGAATAGATGGCGTAGAGGGTGGTCGCGGCCAACCGTCTGAATTCTTCTCATGGCTCTTAACTCTTTCGAGGGTTGTGTTGCAAAGATTATTATGAGGCGCGATAGACCGACAAGTCGCTGCCATGATGTCGCGGCCTGAAAGAGGTTCAAGACAAACTTCGCCCGTCCCTGTGCAATGTTCGACGCAGGTTCGCCGCTTTATAGAGCCGAGAACAGACTCTAATAAGAGTGCCGACCTCACGCAGGTTTCAACGTGGCGATAGCAGGTGGTGCTCATCTTCTATAGGCGATTCGTGAAAAATGGGAGTGTCTAAATCAAAGCTGGCAATGTTAAGCTGTGTGTATGAGTCAATGTCCACATTGTGCTTCAACCGAAGCGCAGACCAAAGCCGGTCATACGCACACCGGCAGTCAGCGCTACAAGTGCCGCGCCTGTGCCCGCTTCTACACTCCAGACCCGAAGCCGCTCGGCTACCCTGATAAGATCAAGCGTGAAGCCGTGCGCCTTTATCTGGAAGGAGTGAACTTCCGCCGCATCGGCAGAGTCTTAGGCGTCAACCATCAATCGGTCATCAACTGGATTAACTCTTACCATGCCTCGTTGCCTGCCTCAGAGCCAGCGGTGGCCGCGCCCGAGGTGGTTGAACTCGATGAGTTGTTCACCTTCATCGGCTCAAAAAAACGCAAGCCTACATCATCACAGCGGTAGATCGGGCGACGCGCTGCGTTGTCTCTTACCATGTGGTGTGGGAGCGCACGCCAGAAGTCTTGCAATCGGTGATTGACCGCGCGCCGCATGCGCCACGTTACTACTCGGACGCCGCGCTCGTCTATCGGGAGTTGAGTTATTGGGGCACTCATACTTCAATGTCCAACAAGAGCGAGACTTACTCAGTGGAAGCGGTCAATGCCGACTTGCGCCACTACCTTGCCAGACTCGGCAGACGTTCGCGTTGCTTCAGTCGGTGCATCCATGCGCTCAGACGTGCGGTGGACTTGTTCGTGCGCTGCTACAACGCACGTCAACTTCGTAAACGCAAGTACCCGCAGTACCCTGCGCCCCTCGCTGCTTTGATTTAGACACTCCCTGAAAAATCTGCATATTGCACGAGGCCGAGTAATCGGGTAAGATTCCCGTGCTGTAGTCAAAGGGAGCCAGGCGTTGACCTTCAACTAGTTTTCCGTAACTCAAGGAACTCCCTCAAAATTTTAGTCAGAGTTGTGAGAAGTCTCCACCTTGGGGTCGAGCCTCACTGCGAATCCGTGCGCTCTGCGTTACAGCGACACGGCTCAGGAGTAGTTGTCTTCACCCTTAGCGAGTCGGCCTCATGGCACGCGATCAAAAGAGTGGCAGCAACAGTAGCGTAATGGCCGCGGGGTCGGGCGGCGCGCCGACCGTTACGCTCCCCAAAGGCGGGGGCGCGGTCAGGGGGATCGGCGAAAAGTTCTCGTCCAACCTTGTGACGGGAACCGCGTCGCTCAGCGTCCCCATCTTCACCAGCCCGAGCCGCTTGCAGTTCCAACCGTCCCTCTCGCTCTCGTATGACTCCGGCAACGGTAACGGACCCTTCGGACTCGGGTGGAGCCTCTCCATCCCCGCCATCACCCGCCGAACCGACAAAGGACTGCCCCGCTACCGTGACTCAGACGAGTCTGACGTTTACCTCCTTTCCGGCGCCGAAGACCTCGTGCCGGTTCTTCGCCCGGACGGTGGCCGGTTCGAGGACGACACGACGAGCCCCGGTTACAGGATTCACCGCTACCGCCCCCGCATCGAGAGTTCCTTCGCACGCGTCGAACGCTGGACTGACCGGGCAACCTCGGAGATACACTGGCGCACGATTACACGCGACAACGTGACGACCGTCTACGGCCAGACGGGGGCGAGCCGCGTCGCCGACCCGGACGATCCCGCGCGCGTCTTCACCTGGCTGATTTGCGAGAGCTACGACGACCGGGGCAACGCCATCGTCTACGAGTACGCGGCGGAGAACGACGCCAACATCGAACGCGCCCAGCCCGGCGAGCGCAACCGCGTGCGCACGTCGAACCGCTACCTGAAGCGCGTGAAGTACGGCAATCGTGTCTCGCGCCTGCTCCAACCGGATTTGACGGCGGCCTCGTGGATGTTCGAAGTGGTCTTCGACTACGACGAAGGCCACTACGAGACGCTCGCGCCCGACCCGTCACAGCCGGAGGACGAACAGCACCAATTGGTTCGCGCCTCGTACTCGGCGGGGCACACCTGGGCAGCCCGCCCCGACCCCTTCTCGGCCTACCGCGCCGGATTCGAGGTGAGGACGCACCGCCGCTGCCACCGCGTGTTGATGTTCCATCGGTTCGAAGAGTTGGGTGAGGAGCCCTACCTCGTG
>DASPJG010000795.1:0-15280 GCA_035628755.1 Pyrinomonadaceae bacterium | reverse complement strand
CGGTCGTGGCCGACGACGGCGTGCGGCGTCCCCGTGGCGGCGTCGTCGGCGAGCTTCGCCTGCGCCTCTTGGTGTGTCTGATTGAGAAAGTCCGCGTAGGCTTGCGCCACGCGTTCGAGGTTGGCGAAAGTGAACTCGTGCGCGATGACGGCGCGCCAGCCGTCCGTCCCAAACAGGATCGGCGTGCGCGGGATGCGTTCGGTGATGGTGCGTCCGCTCATAGCGCGCCGCCCGCCTGCGTGTAATCGGTGAGAGAAGTTTTGTCGCCGAGCGCCACGCCCGCGCCGACCCGCGCTTCGCGCCCGACATGGCAGCCGCGCCCGATGATCGCGCCGGAGACGTGTGCGCCCGCGCCCACGCGCGCGTGCGCCCAGACGACCGCATTTTCTATCCGCGCGCCTTCTTCAACATAGCAACCCTCGCCGAGCACGGAGTTGACGACCTGCGCGCCCGCCTTGATCGTGCAATCGGCGGCAACAAGCGAGCGTTCGTCAATCGAGGCGTTGGCGTTCGGCTCGAACTTGGCACGCCGGTCGTCCAGATTGACGTGGCCGACGCGCCCGGCGAGCAGGTCTTGATGCACTTGCAGGTAGCGCGCGGTCGTGCCGATGTCGATCCAGTAGGCGTTGTCTGGGATGTGCGCGTAGAAGGGTTCGCCGCGACTGAGCAGGTCGGGGAAAAGTTGATACTCGAAGGAATAGTTCTCGCCCGCAGGGATCAGGTCGAGCACGCGCGGTTCGAGAATGTAAGTCCCCGCGTTGATCGTGTTGACGCTGATCTCGTCCGGCTCCGGCTTCTCCAGAAAACGGCGCACGCGCCCGTCCGGTTCGGTTTCCACCAGTCCATACGCGCTCGGATTCTCGACGGGCGCGAGCACGAGCGTGGCCGCCGCGCGTCGTTCGTGATGTTCGCGGATGACGCTTTCGAGGTCGAGGTCGGTCAGGATGTCGCCGTTGAAAACGACCGTCGGTTCGCGCAGCAACCCTTCGGCGAACTTGTAAGCCCCGGCTGTGCCCATCGGCTGCGGTTCGACCGTGTACCTGATCTTCACCCCATGCTCCGAGCCATCGCCGAGAAGTTGCTCGATCTTGTCCGGTTGGTAAGAGAGCGAGAGCGTGATGTCGGTGATTCCGGCGTTGCGCAGCGTGTCGATCTGGTAGAGCAGGAACGAGCGGTTGCAGATTGGGACGATGGGCTTCGGCGTGTGAACCGTGAGCGGGCGGAGCCGTGTGCCTTTGCCGCCTGCGAGAATGAGTGCTTGCATGTTTTAAGAAGTTACCGGAATAAAAATAAAGCCGCAACGCGTCGGCGAGTGTAGCGGCAACTTCGCGTCTTTTCAATTGCCCGCAAAATTCTTATTCGACGGAGAAACCGCCCGCAAGCTGGCAGACCTGCGGGCGGTTCTTATTTCTAAAATCAGGAGATGGAACGGCGCGCGTGCTCCGTTCAGCTTGTCACGCCGGGAGAGCCGTGCAGCCTCTCGTAGTTCGTGCGATCCACGGGCAAGCCTTTCGGCATTTTGACCTGTGCCGCGTCCGGTTCGCCGAAGATAAGGCTGATGGGTTCTTGAACAATCGTTCGCGCGCCGCGATGGATCGTCTTGATGTCACTATTCAGAATGGGCGCGTAAAACAGTTCAAACCGGCCCTCCTGATTATTGGCAGGCTTTAACACGAGGGCTGTTTGTCCCATCACGGTTTCCGTGCGAAGGTAATCAGGGCTTTTCAGAAATCCCTCAACGGTTCGCGCCGGTGGAAGGCTATAGTTTGACAGAAAGTGCATTTGCTCGCCGCGCTTGAGGAAGACGCCCTCCCCGGCTTCGGCAAACATTTCTTCGAGCTTGCCGTCCGGGTACTGTTTGACCCCACGCCAGTTGCCGCTCGACGAGACGTAGCGCGTCTCCAAGTGGAGCGGGGTCGCTTCACCTTTCGCGTCATATGCCGTCACTTGCCACGTGATCGTGTAGGCCGGGCGTTCGGGTCGGGTCGTTTTATTGAGCACAGTGCGCGCAGTTATGCCCGCAACAAAAACAACGACGAATAGGGTCAATAGACAGTACCTGCGCATTTTTCCTCCCAAGGTGAGTTAGAAGTTGGGTTGAACCTGATGAAATGTAAGCGAGGTGAAGGATTCGTTTAATTACGATGTTTATGCTAAGCAAAGGTTACTCTCGTTATTTGTCCACGTCAATTTTCTATCTCAACACGAAATCTACATATAGTCAGTTGCTTGACTCTCATAAGTGCCAACGTATAATCGGTTAGTAAATCATGAGTCGTAATCGTGAATAGATAGTTGCCTGTTGCGTGTGATACAGATAAGCAGGCGTTTGAATGTTTGTCACGATTCATAATTTGCGATCTACTTTTACCTGAGGGACAAAATCATGCCGGATAGCACAGAGGCGGTCATCATCAGCGCGGCGCGGACGCCGACGGGGAAATTTCAGGGGTCGTTGAAGGATTTTTCGGCGACCGATCTGGGCGCGCTCGTCGTGCGCGAGAGCGTGAGGCGCGCGGGCGTCGCGCCGGAAGACGTGGACGAAGTGATCATGGGCAACGTCGTGCAGGCGGGCGTCGGGCAGAACCCGGCGCGACAGGCCGCGCTCAAGGGCGGGATTCCGTTCGGCGTCTCGGCGGTCACGATCAACAAGGTCTGCGGGTCTGGATTGAAGTCCGTGATGCTGGCGGCGCAGGAGGTGAAACTCGGCGACGCCGGGATAGTGGTCGCGGGCGGCATGGAGTCGATGTCGAACGCGCCTTACCTGTTGCCGAAGGCGCGCGAGGGCTACCGGCTCGGCAACGGCACGCTCGTTGACGCGATGATTCACGACGGGCTTTGGTGCGCCTTTGAGAATTATCACATGGGCAACACGGGCGAGGTCGTCGCCGAACGCTACAACGTGACGCGCGCCGAGCAGGACGAGTACGCGCTCAACTCGCACCGCAAGGCCGCGGCGGCGATCAAGGCGGGCAAGTTCAGAGACGAGATCATCCCCGTGGAGATTCCGAACAAGAAGGGCGCGCCCATCATGTTCGATACGGACGAAACCGTGCGCGAAGACACTTCGCTCGAAGCCCTCGCCAAACTCAAGCCCGCGTTCAAGAAGGAGGGCGGAACGGTGACGGCGGGCAACGCGCCGGGCGTCAACGACGGCGCGTCGGCGGTCGTCGTCACGTCGCTCGAACGCGCCCGCGCGCTCGGCGTCGAGCCTCTGGCGCGTATCGCGGCGCAGGCCACTTCGGGCATCCAGCCGGAACTCGTAATGATGGCTCCCGTCGAAGCCATCCGCAAGGTCTTGAAGAAGGCCGGGTGGTCTCTGAACGAAGTTGATTTGATCGAACTCAATGAGGCCTTCTCCGTGCAGGCCGTCGCCATCATCCGCGAACTGGAACTTGACCCGGCGAAGGTGAATGTCAACGGCGGCGCGGTCGCGCTCGGCCACGCCATCGGCCAGTCCGGTTCGAGGCTCTTGACGACGATTCTCTACGAGATGCAGCGGCGCGGCGCGCGGCGCGGGCTGTGCGCCCTGTGTCTGGGCGGCGGCAACGCCGTGGCGATGGCAGTGGAGCGATAAATGACAACCGAGGAACACAACAAGACTCTGGGCATCTGTCATCTGGCGTATGGCGGCATAAGTGCGCTGATGATGTTTGCGATGCTCTTTTTCTTCGGAGCCATCATGTTTGCGATCCCCGGCGGCGAAGCGCCCATCGGTCTCATCTGGCTTATCCTCGCCTTCATCATGCTCTGGTCTTTCGTCCTCACGCTGCCCTCGTTCATCGCGGGCTACGGGATTTTGAAACATAAACCGTGGGCGCGAACCGCGAGCATCGTCGCGGCGGTGTTGGAGACGATGAGCTTTCCCATCGGGACGGCTGTGGCGATCTATTCTTTCTGGTTCATGTTCAGCGACGCGGGCAGAGCCATGTATGACTATAATTTCACCAGCCCGCAACGGCCTTACGCGTTGCATGATACCCCCCCGCCGCCCGCGTCCGGGTGGGGCGCGCGGACGACTCAGGGTGGCGAACGCGAGTATGCGCCGCCCGCGCAGCCGCCAAACTGGCGTAGCGAATAAACTTTCGGGGAGACGCAGATTGTGACAGAGACAATCGGGGTGATCGGCGCGGGAACGATGGGCAACGGCATCGCACAGGTGGCGGCGCGCGCGGGCTACACGGTCGTCATGCGCGATGTGAAAGAAGAGTTTCTGGAGCGCGGCCTCAAGAGCATAGACCGCAGCCTGCAACGCGACGTGGACAAGGCGCGGCTCACCGAAGAAGAGAAGCGCGCCATCGTCAGCCGCATCAACGCGACGACCGAGTTGGACGCGCTCGCGGGCGCGCAGTTCGTCGTCGAAGCCGTGACGGAAAATTTCGCGGTCAAGGCGGAAATCTTCCGCGCGCTCGACGAACTGACGCCGCCCGAAGCCATCCTCGCCTCGAACACCTCTTCGATCTCGATCACGAAACTCGGCGGAGCGACGCGCCGACCCGACCGTGTGATCGGCATGCACTTCATGAATCCCGTGCCCGTGATGAAGCTCGTGGAAGTGATTCGCGGCATCGCCACCTCTGACGAGACTTACGCGCGCACCCACGCGCTGACCGAGCAACTCGAAAAAATCCCGCTCGAATGCAACGACTCGCCGGGCTTCGTCTCCAACCGCGTCCTGATGCCGATGATCAACGAGGCTATCTTCGCGCTCTACGAATCGGTCGCCACGCGCGAATCAATTGACGGCATCATGAAACTCGGCATGAACCATCCGATGGGGCCGCTGACGCTCGCCGATTTTATCGGCCTCGACGTGTGTCTCGCCATCCTCAACGTCTTGCACGAAGAACTCGGCGACCCCAAATACCGCCCCTGCCCGCTCCTCAAGCGTTACGTTGACGCGGGCTGGCTTGGCCGCAAATCCGGGCGCGGCTTTTACAACTATGAAAAGACGTAAATCGTGAGCCGTGAATCGTAAATAGATTAAGACCTGTCTTCTTCTATTCACGATTTACGAGTCACGATTTACGAGGTTGAGATGCGAAGAAGTTTTCAAGAGATACGCTGCCAGAGATGCCGCGCGGCCAACCCGCTGGGCGAGGAGTTGTGCGGGCGTTGCGGGACGCGCCTGATGCTGATCGTCGAGCCTTCCACGTTGCGTTTTGAGGAAGAGGCGACCGCCGATGGGCAACATGCGGAGCAGTTGATGGAGCGCGTGTCGTTACTGGAAAACAACCTGCTGCGATTCGCCGAACGGCTCGAAAAGGGATTCGGACTGCTGTTGAAACAGTCGCAGATCGCGCTGTCGGATCACACGCTGCTTGAAAATCTGATTGACTTGCTGGTCGAGGCCGGGAAGGTTGACCGCCAGAAATTAGACGGCCTCTATCGCGCCGCGCTCGCCGGGGAAAAGACTCCGGGCAGGGAATTGAGCGACGTGGAATTTTTGCGCGCCAGCATCGTTGAAGATTATCAGGGAGAGGAGAAGGAAGTTTTCGCGGAATTTGTCGGGCGCGGGCTGGAGTTGCTGGGCGAGGGGAAGACGGGGCGGGCGAAACGCGAGTTGGAACGCGCCGCCGCGCTCGCGCCCGCGCAAGCGACGCTCAATTTCATCCTCGGCCTGCAATTCTTCCGCGAAGGCAAGTTCGCGCTCGCCCGCGCTTACCTGCAACGGGCGCATGAAGCGCAACCCGACAGCACGCAAATTTACCTGCTGCTCGGCATCGCCTGCGGCGACGAAGGCGAGGTTGAACAAGCGCGCAAGTTGCTGCACGATTCAATCGAGGCACGCGGCTCGTCCTATGCCGCCCATTACGCGCTCGGACGCTTCGACGCGGAGGAAGATAACTGGGCGGGCGCGCTCGCACACTTCAAGCAAGCCCTCGCCGCGAGGCCGTGCGCCGAAGCGCATTACGTGTTAGGTCTCGCGTCGGCGCGTCTGGGGCGTCTGCGCACCGCGCTCAGGCACGCCGCAAAGGCCGTCGAGACGGACGAAAACTACGGCGCGGCGTTTCAATTGCTGGGGTTTGTTCAGGCGCAACTGGGCGAGGCCGGAGCGGCGAAAAAAGCGTTTGCGACGGCGCGCGCGTTGAGCGCGGCAGGGGACATAAATGCGGGCGGGCGGCGCGGGGCGAAAAAACGGCAAACCGTCGCCGACGAGGTGTCCGAAGAGATGTTGCTGCACGGATTTTTCGGCGCGGGGCGGCATCGCCGCAAACGCCTGCTGATGGGGGGCGACAAACGGCTGGCCGACTTGCTGCGCAATGACGCGCTGGCGAAAGTCGGCTTCGGCACGTTGACACCCGCGCGCTGACCGCTATAATTGCTCCTTTTGCGTGCGCCGGATATTTGCGGCTGTGCGCGCCTACCGGGGACGAGTCATGCGGATTGAGGTCGAAAAACTGAACGAGGCGGGCACGCCGTTCGCCGCCCGTTACGCGCCCGACGAACTGCAACTCGAAGACGAACTGGCGCGCCTCGTCTCCGAGGCGAAGCTCGAAGGACGCGCCAGCAAGTGGCGCGAGCAGGTTCGTTTGCGGGGCACGATCAACGCCTCGGTCGAGGTTCGCTGCGACCGCTGCGTCGCCCCGTCCGTCGTTCCGGTCAACGCGGATTTCGACGTGACTTACGTTCCGGCGGAAGTTTTGACGACCGACGCCGAGGCGACGGAATTACAGGAAGACGACCTGACTTTCGACGCCTACGAAGGCGACGAACTGGATATTGACCAACTGGCGCGCGAGCAGCTTTTATTGGCCTTGCCCGCGCGCCACCTGTGCCGCGAAGATTGCAAGGGTTTGTGCCAGACGTGCGGCGAGGATTTGAACACCAAAACGTGCCACTGCGAGCAGCCGGAGACAGACCCGCGTTGGGCTGCGCTCGCGGCGTTGAAAAAAGACGTGAATCGTAATTAGTAGTAAAACGAGTTCGCACGATTCACGATTTACTGAAGGAATAATTATGCCTAATCCAAAACGACGACATTCCAAAGCGCGCACGGGCAAACGCCGTGCGCATGATGCGCTGCGCGCCCCGCAGACGCAGACCTGCCCGAACTGTCAGGAGCCGCGCATGCCCCATCGCGTCTGCCCGAAGTGCGGTCATTACAAGGGTCGTGAAGTGGTTCGCGTCAACACCGAAGTCTGAGCGATTTCTTAGCGGTTTCCGGCGGTCATTTCCGACGCGCGCCTCAAGATGAAGCAAGGACGCCAACTGACGGGTAAAGTCGTGGTGGATGCGATGGGCAGCGACCGCGCCCCGCATCCTGAAATCGACGGCGCGTTGGCCGCCGCGCGCGACTTGCAGACCGGCGTGATCCTCGTCGGCCAGCCGGAAAAGGTTGTGCCGGAGTTGCGGCGTTGCGGTTGGCGCAGGGACGGCGACCACGGGATTGAGTTCGTCGAGGCGGCAGAAGTGGTCGGCATGGACGAAGCGGTGGCCGCCGCCGTCCGCCGCAAGAAAAAGAGTTCGCTGCGCATCGGCGCGAAACTCGTCGCCGAAGGGCTGGCCGATGGTTTCGTGTCTGCCGGTAACACGGGCGCGGCCATGGCGACGGCCAAGATGGTCATCGGCATGCTGCCCGGAGTGGATCGTCCCGCGCTCGCGGCGTTGATTCCGACGAAGGCCGGGAAGCCCGTCCTGCTTCTGGACGTGGGCGCGAATTCGGATTGTAAGGCGCACCAGATGGCGCAGTTTGCGATCATGGGCGACGCTTATTCGCGCTCGGTGCTCGGCACGAACCGGCCATGCGTCGGCTTGATGAGCATCGGCGAGGAAGAGGCGAAGGGGAACGAGTTGACGAAGGAAGCGTTCCCGCTCCTGCGCGAGTTGAGCAGTTTGAATTTCGTCGGGAACGTCGAAGGGCGCGACGTGTTCACGGGCGCGGTTGACGTGATCGTGACGGACGGCTTTACCGGCAACGTGATGCTCAAACTCTCCGAGGGCTTGCAGGACGCCGTGATCTCGCTCATCAAACGCGAACTGTCTGCCTCGGCCATCACGAAGGCCGGAGCGATGCTGGCGCGTCCGGCCTTCCAACGTTTGAAAAAGAAACTCGACTACTCGGAATACGGCGGCGCGCCGCTGCTCGGCGTGCAACGTCTGGTCGTCATCGGCCACGGCAGTTCCAACGCGCGCGCCATACGCAACGCCGTGCGCATCGTCAAGGAGTTTGCCGAGCACGGCGCGGGCGACCGCATCGAAGAGGGCATCGCCGAAACGCACGCGCGCGAACTGGAGTTGTCGGACGAGAAGTTTCAGGTCTCAAAAGCTGGAGATTAAAGATGGCGAACACGAACGCCCGCATTTTGAGCACGGGGCGCGCTTACCCTGAAGGCGTGTTGACGAATGCCGACCTCGAAAAGTTGGTCGAGACGTCGGACGAGTGGATCACTTCGCGCACGGGCATCAAGGAACGGCACAAGGCCGGGGAAGGCGAGTACACGTCGCAGTTCGCCGTCCGCGCCGGGCAGCAGGCCATCGAGCGCGCGCGCATTGACCCCTCCGAGATAGACCTGCTCATCTGCGCCACCGTTACGCCCGACCAGATACTCCCCTCGACCGGCTGCCTGATCCAGACCGAACTCGGAGCGCACCGCGCCGCCGCCTTCGATCTGGCTGCCGCCTGCTCCGGCTTCCTTTACGGTTTGACGCTCGCCAACCAGATGATCCGCGGCGGGCAGGCACGCTACGCGCTCGTCATCGGCGCGGAAGTGTTGACGCGTTACGTTGACTACACAGATCGTTCCACTTGCGTCATTTTCGGCGACGGCGCGGGCGCGGCTCTGCTCGGCGTGGCGGAAGGCGACGAGCGAGGCATCCTCGGCACGCGCATCCGCTCGGACGGTCGCTTCGCCGAACAACTCTACGCGCCCGGCGGCGGCACGCGCCTCGGCATCACCGCCGACAACGTGACTTCGGGACAGCACTTCTTCCGCATGAAGGGCAACGAGTTGTTTAAAGTGGCCGTGCGTTCGATGGCCGACGTGTCGCGCGAGGTTCTGGAAGATGCTGGCTACAAGGGCGAAGACGTGAAGCTGTTTATCCCGCATCAGGCCAACCAGCGCATCACGGACGCCGTGGCGAACAACCTCAAGGTTGACAGCGGGATCGTCTATTCCAACATCGCCATGCACGGCAACACCTCTTCGGCCTCGATCCCGATTGCGCTCGACGAGTGCGTCGAGCAGGGGCGCGTGAGCGAAGGCGACCTCGTCCTGCTCGCCTCCTTCGGCGGCGGCGTCACCTGGGGCGCGGTCTTGATGCGCTGGTGAGAAGCGGGTGAGTCGCAGATGGTGTATAGATAAAAACGGATTCTTCTCGCCATTCACCATTCACCGTCCGCCATTTAGAAAATGACTGTCGCATACATTTTTCCGGGGCAAGGGTCGCAATTCGCGGGGATGGGTCGTGAGCTAGCCGGGCATTTCACGGCGGCGCGCGAGGTGTTCGCAGAGGCCGACGACGCGCTCGGCTTCTCGCTCTCGCAACTCTGTTTTGAAGGGCCTGAAGAGTCCTTACAGTTGACGGAGAACACGCAGCCCGCGATCCTGACGGTTTCAATCGCCGCCCTGCGCGCGATGGAAGCGGAAGGGTTGCCGTCGCCCGCTTTCGTCGCCGGTCATAGTCTGGGCGAATATTCCGCGCTCGTCGCGGCGGGCGCGTTGTCCCTCAAGGATGCGGTCAGGACGGTGCGTGCGCGCGGTCGCTACATGCAGGAAGCCGTGCCGGTGGGCGTCGGCGCGATGGCCGCCATACTTGGCGCAGACGCGGAAACTGTTGCCGACGCATGCCGCGAGGCCGCGCCGGAGGGCGAGGTTTGCAGCCCCGCGAACATCAACTCGCCGAAGCAGATCGTGATCGCGGGACACACGGCGGCAGTAGAGCGCGCGATGGAAATTTTGAAAGCGCGCGGGGCAAAACGCGCGCTCAAGTTGCCGGTCAGCGCGCCGTTCCATTGCGCGCTGATGCAGCCCGCGCAGGAACGCCTCGGCGCGGATTTGGAGCAACTTGAGTTTGCGGATTTGCGCGTGCCACTCGTCTCAAACGTTGACGCGACGGCGATTCGCAGCGGGAGCGAAGCGCGTCAATCGCTCGTCCGGCAGGTTTCGTCGCCGGTGCGTTGGCTGGAGTCCGTGAAGTTTCTGTCGGGCGCGGGCGTCGAAACGTTTATCGAAGTCGGCCCCGGCAAAGTTCTCGCGGGACTCGTGCGCCAGACGATTTCCGAAGCGCGTTGTCTGAACGTCGCAGACCCCGCGAGCCTTGAGGCCACGCGCGCCGCGCTCACCGAGAGTCAGGCCGCGGGCGGTGGCAATTAACGTGCGGGCGTGTTTTAATTTGCGCTTAACACCAAGACCAAGTTTTTCTATTTTTTAATTGACCGAAGGAGCAGAACTACGATGCCCGATCAAGCAGAGATCGAGAATAAAGTGAAACAGATCATTGTGGACGAACTCGGCGCGGACGAAAATGAGGTGACGCCGAACGCCCGCTTCATCGACGATCTGGGAGCCGACTCGCTCGACACAGTCGAACTCGTCATGCGTTTTGAAGAGGAGTTCGGCATCGAAATTCCCGATGAGGACGCCGAAAAAATTCAGAGCGTGCGCGACGCCTACAACTACATAGATCAGCATTTGAACAAGGCGTAAGACTATGGCGACCGGGTCGGCGCGCCGCCCGGCGGCATTCGCGCAAATCGCCGCCCGCCGTCTTACTCCGGCAGGTAATATCCGTCGCCTTGAACTCGTGCGCGCACGCGCTCTGGCCGCGCGCACTCGCCGGGGCGGCAAGAGTAATCCCTCGGAGGGAGGAGCAGTAATTTGAAACGTCGCGTCGTAGTTACGGGACTCGGCCTCGTCACTCCCGTAGGTTTGACAGTTGAATCCACTTGGGCTGCCCTGTTACAAGGCCGCAGCGGCGTGGGCTATATCGAGAAGTTCGATACGACGAAGTTTTCGGTGAAGATCGCGGCTGAGATTAAGGTCTTCGACCCGCTCAAGTTCATCGAGAAGAAGGAAGCGCGCAAGATGGGCGCGTTCATCCACTACGCTATCGCCGCCTCCGACGAGGCGATTTATGACAGCGGGCTTATCGAGCGGGGGCAAAAATTCGGCGACGACGTGGCAGAGCGCGTCGGCACTTACATCAGCAGCGGCATCGGCGACTTCTGGGCTATCGAACGCGAGCACTCCAAACTGCTCGACGATGGCCCCGGACGCGTCTCGCCCTTCTTTATCCCCTCAGCCATCGTCAATCTCGCCGCCGGGCAAGTCTCTATCCGCTCCGGCGCGAAAGGCCCCAACTCGGCGACGGCCACGGCCTGCGCCGCCGGGGCACACGCCATCGGCGATAGTTTCAAGATCATCCAGCGCGGCGATGCTGACGTGATGATCTGCGGCGGCGCGGAATCGGCCATCACGCCGATGAGCGTCGCGGGATTCGCGGCGATGCGCGCACTCTCGACCCGCAACGACGACCCGGCGCATGCCTCGCGCCCGTTTGAGCGCGACCGCGACGGCTTTATCATCGGCGAGGGCGCGGGGATCATGATCCTCGAAGAGTTGGAGTTTGCCAAAGCGCGCGGCGCAAAGATTTACGCGGAGATCGTCGGCTACGGCGCGACGGCTGACGCCTTCCACATCACGATGCCGGACGAAACCGCCTCGGGCGCGATTCGCGTCATGCAGATGGCGATGCGCGACGGCGGGGCGCAGCCCGAACAGGTCAACTACATCAACGCGCACGGCACTTCCACGCCCTACAACGACAAGTTTGAGACGCTCGCCATCAGGAAAACTTTCGGCGAGCATGCCGACCAACTCGCGGTCAGTTCGACGAAATCCATGACGGGGCACTTGCTCGGCGCGGCGGGCGGCATCGAGGCCGTCTTCTCCGTGCTGGCGATCAAGCGCAATATGCTCCCGCCGACGATCAACTACGTCAACTCCGACCCTGAGTGCGATCTCGATTACGTGCCGAATGAAGCCCGCGAGGCGCAGGTCAACTACGCGCTCTCGAACAGTTTCGGCTTCGGCGGCACGAACGCCGCGCTACTTTTTAAACGTTTCGAGGAATGAGAAAAAAACTTCAGCCGTCAGCTTTCAGCAATCGTCTTCTATGCTTTTGCTGATCGCTGGCGGCTGATGGCTGACGGCTTTATTATGAAAATCATCGTGCTCATGAAGCAGGTCGCAAACAAGGACGCGATCCTGCGGATCAACAAAAGCGAGACGTGGATCGAGGAGGGCGACCTCTCCTACGAAGTCAACGAGTCGGACGGTTACGCGCTCGAAGAGGCTTTGCGTCTGAAAGAGAAGCACGGCGGCGAAGTCGTCGTCTGCTCGCTCGGCCCGCAACGCGTCAAGAGCGTCATCAAGGACGCACTCGCGCGCGGGGCTGACCGCGCGATCCACGTTGTCGCCGACGACACCGTTCAACTCGGCCCATACGCTGCGGCGAAAGTTTTGTCCGAGGCGATCAAGGACGAGCAGGCCGATCTCGTGCTGACGGGCTTGCAGTCTGACGACAATGGCTACGCGCAGACGGGCGTGATCCTCGCGGAGTTGTTAGGATTGCCGCACGCGACCATCGTGATCGAGGTTGACGCGTCGGGCGAGGGGCTGCGCGTGAAGAGGGAATTGGAGAGCGGGTGGTATCAGTGGTATGCGATGACGCGCCCCGCCCTGCTCACGATCCAATCCGGCATCAGCCAGATTCGCTACGCGACCCTCAAAGGCATCATGGCGGCGAAGAAGAAAGAGATTAAAGAACTCGCCCCCTCCGCAGATGCCGTCGGCGCAGCCGCGCACCAGCGCATCACGAAAATTTACTTTCCGCAAAAGACCAAGCAGACGCAGTTCCTCGGCGACGGCGACGCCAAAGCCGGTGCGACGCAACTTGCGGAGAAGTTACGAACCGAAGCCAGAATATTTTAAGAGCCGACAGCTTTCAGTGCTCAGCCGGACGGGTTGAATATGCTGAAAGCAAACGGCTGATTGCTGATAGCTGAATCATATGCCAAACGGAATCATAGTTTTCGCAGAGCACCGTGGAGGTGCATTCAACAAGACTTCCTTCGAGGCCGTCGCCGCCGCACAGCAACTCGGCGCGTCGCTCGGCCAGCCGGTCTCGGCTGTCGTGCTCGGCACGGATGCCACGCGTGCGGGCGAAATCGCGGCTTACCAACTCGATAAGGTCTTCTCGGTCGAGAATCCCAAGTTGGCCGACTACACGCCCGACGGCTACGCCGACGCGATGGAGCAAGCCGTGCGCGCGCTCGACCCGCAGTTCGTCTTCATGCCGCACACCTATCTCGTGCGCGACTACGCGCCGAAACTGGCGGCGCGCTTCGGTAAGGATTTAATCAGCGATTGCGTGCGCGCCGTGGTGACGGACGGTGCGGTGACTTTCTCGCGCCGCATCTTTCAGGGAAAGATTGACGCCGACGTGGTGGTGAACGGCGAGCCTCCGGTGTTTGCGACGTTCCAGTCGGGCGCGTACCGCGCCGATCAGGCGGAGCGTGGCGCAGGGGCGGCGGCGGTCGAGTCCCTGCAAGTTGAAGTAGGCGAAGTGCGGATGCAGCCGGAAGCGCCTTTTCAGGAGGTGAAGCAGGCCGTTGACCTGACGAAGGCCGACACCATCATCGCCATCGGTCGCGGCATCAAGGGGCAGGAACACATCGCGCTCGCGCAACAATTGGCCGATCTGCTTGGCGGCGAGATTGCGGCCTCTCGCCCGATTTGCGACGCCGGATGGCTGCCGATTGACCGCCAGATCGGTTCGTCGGGGCAGACCGTCACGCCCAAACTCTACATCGCGCTCGGCATCTCCGGCGCGATCCAGCACCTCGTCGGGATGAAGAACGCGAGCACCATCGTCGCCGTCAACAAAGACCCGGAAGCACCCATCTTCGACATCGCAGACTATGGCATCGTCGGCGATCTCTTCGAAGTGATTCCGGTGCTGACCGAGGAAATTAAAAAACTCAAAGGCTGACGGCGTTGAAAATGCCCGTTTGTCTGTTGGAAGCGGCGCGTCGCAAACGCGCCGCTTCTGCTTTGTTCAGGAAGGTTGATACGCGCCGCCGCTCAGTTCGCGCAAATCATTCAAAACTTCGGCGGGTTTCCACTCGTTGCCGCGATATAGCTTGTAAAGTTTGCCGTCCGGCGCGATGACGGCTGTTCGCAGCGAGTGATTGATTTGCTCGCCTTCCTGTTTGTAGAGCAAGCCGAAAAAATTAGCCACGCGCTGAATCTCTTCGGGCTTGCCGGTAGCGAATTCCCAACGCTCGAACGTTTCGCCCTGATAGTTTTCCGTGTGCGCCGCGCCGTAGCTGCGCAGGACTTTGGGGGTGTCATAGGCCGGGTCGAGCGTGATGCTGAGCAGGTGCGTGCGGGCGCGCAGTTCCGGCGATTTGTTCAACTCGCGATTGATCTCGGCGAAGTTGTTGCTCATCAAGGTGCAGTAATCAGGCAGTGGGCAGCGCGTGTAAATGAAGGTCAGGACGAGCGCGCGCCCGCGATACTGTTGCAGATTTATCTGTTTGCCGTCTTGATTGACGAGTGTCGCGTCGGGAGCGGGCGCACCGATTTCGGGTTCGGTCGCCCCGGTGGCCGGTGTTGCCGTGGCGGCGTCCGCCGGAATGGCCTGTGTGATGATCGGATTTTCCAGACGTGTCCGTTCGTCGTTCACGACCAGCGTCGCCTGTATCTGGTCGCCCACGCGCATCACGTCGAAGGCCGAGTCTTCGCGGAGCGTGAAGGGCATCGTCATCGCCTCCATCAAACCGGGCACTTCTTCGTGCTGAATGACCACTTGTTGCTGCGCTTTATTGAAAGAGATGATCTTGCCTTTCAATTCGTATCGGCGCGCGCCGCTCTCGTCGGGCGTGCTCGAACACCCGGCGAGAATGGCGCACGCGGCCACTATCAGAGCGAGCAGTAACTTCCGCCTGCTTGTAACAGTTTTCTGGTGCTTCATAAAATCATGCCGTCAACGGATAACATCGAAATAAAATTCTCGCGTAACACACACTTTGTATAACACGCTTCAAATCAAGTCTTCCAACTGCCGTGGACTGAAAACGGAAAGCAGCGACAATTTTCACAGACAAATGCCGGGCGCGACTCCGAAAATGCCATAGGGAGTGACTAAATCAGACATGAGACGAAGTCAATGATGTTGCTAGGATAACGCGGGTGCTGTTGCTGATAGTTCTGCCGCTGATTCCAACACCAGACGAACAACTCGACCGCTCGACGTAAAGCATGAATGCACTTGG
>DASPJG010000794.1:0-3823 GCA_035628755.1 Pyrinomonadaceae bacterium | reverse complement strand
GGCTGCGGTTATGCTCAGGGGTTCCTCTTCTCGCGCCCCGTCAGGGTCGAAGCGGCCACTGAGTTACTCGGGAATGAGTACGCGCCGCGCGCCGGGGTGCTTGCCTTGCAGGAAAGTTACGTTCAAGAAGTAGACATGCTCGGCGGCGCTTTCTCAATGTAAGCCCCCGGGACAGTTCCCGCCGCCCGTCATACCATCCTGAGAGATCGCCCGCATTTAAACGGAGAAAGTCCGGCGGGTGCATTTCGTTCTGCCGCTACCACGAACGTCGTGGCGACAAACGCGCACCCGCCGGACTTCATTACCGCTTAACCTGTTGACCTGCCCTTTTCAGATCGCGCTCGCCGTTTGAATGCCTTTCAGGGTTCACTCCGGCAAGTGGGCTGATGCCTACTGGCTGCGTTGTTTATGCCTTGCGCCGCCGCCGATTGGCCGCGGATTAGACCTCGGACTCGGATTTTTGTACCTGCCGGGATTTTCACTGCTTCGCGGAGACGGCATCACAGGGCGCGTTCCCCTGTCGGGGCGCGGGTAGACGGGTCTGTAGTAGATAGGCCCTCCCGGGTAGTAATAACCTTGAGGCCAACCCAAACTCGCGCGATAACCGAAGCCGTAAGGCGATCCCCAGCCCGCGTAAAAGGGGAGGAACGTGCGAGTCCCCAGAAAGGAATCGTACACCCAGAGTCCGTAGGGCGAATAACGCGACGGCCAGTAGCGATTACTGCTCAGGTAGCTGGTGAGAGCGTTATTAACTTCCCTGTTCCCCAACTGCCGGTTCATCGCGACGAGACTCTGAGCGCGCTCGCGGCTCCACGTGTCGAATACATCCTGCGAATTCTTGTCGAATGAAGATTTATTGTACGCGACGAGGTCGCCGGAGCCGCTCATCGTCAAAATTTCATTCTTCTTGACTTTGATTTCGCGTTCCTTGCTCCCGACGCGTACCTCACCTTTGCGCACCATCAACTCGGTCGCATCACGCCGCACGTTGACGCGGTAGAGACCCTTCTTGGCGAGCAAGATAGGGCCGTGCGGTGTCTGTATCTCTGTCGGAGAGTTCTTCGCATCGGCGGTGATTTCGGCAATTGCGCTTCCGTCTGCCACCCGCAGCCGGACATGTTCGAGAGAAGTGTCTAGCATCTCCACCGTCGAACTCGTGCCAACCCGAAAATACGATCCCGGCGCGAGGAGTATTTCTACCGAGCCGTTATGTCCCGTCTCGACCACATCGCCCGCTGCAAGATCGACGCTCGTTGTCAACGGCGCTTCGCCGCCGCTCCGCTTCTTCAAGATCGCCCGTCCGGCAACCAGATTGATCGCCCCGGCGCGCGCGGAGATGACGAACCGGCTTCTCCCTCTCGACTCAGCAACAGGAGGCTGTGAATCATCCAGCGTCTGAGTTTGAGCGTAAGATGTCTCACCTGCGACAACACAGACCACGGCGACGACCGCTGCGGCCAGCTTGATGAAACCTAATGTTCTCATATCAATTTATCCTACGTAGTGTCTAAAGATTCTTTTCCGTCGGTTCTGATGGGGAGACTTGTATCAATGATATGCCTTCGGGTGGTTAAAATCAATCGCCTCAAAACTTCGCCACGCGGCAACCCTGTTCGGAACGTCGGATTGCTGCCGCACCGAAGCCCGTTTGCAGCCAAATTCGACGTTCGGTAGTGTTGCAAAAAATTCCGTTTGCCCCGGATGTGACGCTGGCGCAGATTTCCGAGCCGCCGCCTCTTCCGGCCAAAATATTTTTTGCAACACTACCGTGCCTTAGGTTGGGGTCAGCCCTTCAGCTTCTTCTTCGCTTCGGGAACGGCCAGAGCGCGTTCGAGGCTGTTCTGTTTCGACTCGACGATCTCCCGGTAAAGTTTCTGCGCGTTGGCCGCATCGCCGGAGCGATCATAGGCGCGCGCGAGCAGCAGCTTGTGGAAGAGATCGGATTGATCGGCCTGCTTCAAGTGTTCGAGGGCTTTCGCGTGGTCGCCGCCTTCGAGCTTGAGGTAGCCCGCGATGTAGTGGTACGAGGGCATGAACTGCTTGCCACGCTCCGGGTTCTCGTCAATCATCTTTTTGATCTGTTCGGCCTCTTTCCACGCCTCTTCGTGCTTGCCGAGCTTGGCGAGAGCGCGTCCGCGCCCGTGATGCAGGCGGCCTTGCCAGATCATCTTCTCTTCGGCGGGCAGCTTGCTCCCGGGCACAGTCTGGTAGCCCATTTCGTAAAACTTGAGGGCTTGTTCCGGTTGGCCGTTTTCGAGATGCAGGCGCGCGATTGAGTTCCAGATGAAGACGGGCGGAAACTCCGCCGCGCCGGGCGTGCGCGAATATTCTTCCTGAAAGCGATTCAACACTTTCAACGCTTCGGGGATGTTCCCCTCGTAGATATGTGTGAAGGCCAGACCGTAGTTGGGGCCGAAGGGGGCTGTGCCCTTCACCGTCCGCTTCAACGCTTGCCCGTACATCTCGCGCGCCTTGGCGTAGTCGCCCTTGAGCAGGTGATAATTGCCGAGAAAGTTGTAGACACGGGGCGTGCTGTTGTCGAGCGCGACGGCTCGCTCGAAGTTAGTGCGCGCCTCTTCCATCTCGCCGCGATTGAATAAGACCTGTCCGAGCATCATCCGCGCCATCCGCTCTTCCGGGTAATCCTGAACGAGTTGCCTGAGCAACGGGAGCGCGTCGCCGGGCTTTTGCGCGCGCACGAGAGCCAACGCTTCGAGGTAGCGGCGTTCGCCGTCCGAAGCGCGCTTCGACAGTTCGAGGGCTTTATCCATGTGCGCCTTCGGGGTGTTGGCCGCCTGCGGGGGCGTCGCGCCCGGTTGCGGCGGCGGCGTGAAGGTTGCGACGAGGTAATGCGCGAAAGCGAAGTCGGGGTCGGCGGTGACGGCCTTCTGCGCGAGGGGCAGAATCTGCGGGGCGGGCTGGAAAGATTCGATCATCTTGATGGCCTGCTCGGCGGACTCTCTGGCTTCCTTCGATTTGGTCGTGAAGACAAACTTTTTGCTCGCCGTTTGTTGCTGCGCGTAAGCCGGGAGGCCGGTGAGAAGCAGTAGGACGGCAAAGATTTTCAGGCTGCGGATGGTTGCAAGTCTCATCTCTTTCTCCTTGAGAATTTCATCGTTAGAAAGTTATCTACTTTTGCGTGAAGTTAAAGCAATGGCATAGTCGAGAAGGTTTAACGTTAACGGCTGCCGGATCGTTTCAAGACGGCGCGCCCGCCCGGGATTAAATTTTATCGCGCCCGGCCTCACGCTCTCCGAAGGCGACGCTTGAAGGAGTTGAGGCGCGGAGTATATGCTAAGGCAGATTTCAGGCCAGCACAATTATCCACCAGCGCGATTAGTTGAAACGGCCATCTCTCCACGCGGCGAAAGAAGGTAAGACCATGACTCCGACACGGCGCGACTTTTTGAAAGCAGCGGGACTCGCCGCGGGCGCGACGCTCACGCTCCCCGGTTGGGCATACGAGCTTGAAGCGGCGGAAGCCCTCGCGGTTGATAAAGACCGGCTGGCCGACGTTGCGCTCTCGACGGCAAAGCGGCTCGGCGCGTCTTATGCCGACATACGCATCGCACGCACACGTGTGGAGGCCGTCTCGACGCGCGAGCGGCAGGTGCAGAACGTCGCGCGCAACCAGAACTCCGGCTTCGGCGTGCGCGTTCTGGTACGCGGCACGTGGGGCTTCGCGGCAAGCCCGTTGGCGACAGTGGCCGAGGTGCGGCGCGTCACGAACGAGGCGGTCGAGATCGCGCGCGCCAACTCCCTCTTCCAGCGCAAGCCCATCCGGCTCGCGCCCGCGCCGAAGGCCAGCGCGACATGGAAAAGC
>DASPJG010000793.1:0-2281 GCA_035628755.1 Pyrinomonadaceae bacterium | reverse complement strand
CCGGCGCGTGCTTATTTGTTCAAATCCAGCGAGCGCAGATACTCTTTGAACTCCGGCGCGAGGTCTGGACGCTTCAAGGCAAATTCCACGGTGGCGATGAGAAAGCCGAGTTTGTCGCCCGCGTCGTGTCGCGCGCCCTCGAAGCGCACTGCGTAGAAGGGTCGCCGCTTGAGCAGTGAACGCATGGCGTCCGTGATCTGTATCTCGCCGCCCGTGCCGCGTTCGGTGCGCTCGATCTCGTCGAAAATGTCGGGCGTCAGAATGTAACGCCCGATGATCGCCAAGTCCGATGGCGCTTCGGCGAAGGGCGGCTTCTCCACCATGTCTCTGATCCGGTAGACGCCTTCGGCGACCTCTTCCGCATCAATCGCGCCGAAACGCGAAATGGCTTCTCCCTTCACCTGCATCGTGCCGACGACGGGCGCGTCATACTCTTCATAAACCCGGAGCATCTGTTTGAGCGCGGGCGTTTCGCAGTCCATGATGTCGTCCGGCAGCATGACGGCGAAAGGTTCGTCGCCGACGAAGTCGCGCGCCTGTAGGATGGCGTGGCCGAGTCCGAGAGCTTCCTTCTGGCGGACGTAGCTGATGCGCGCGAGTTCCGAGACGGAGCGCGCCTCAGCGAGCAACTTGTCCTTGCCGCGTTCGCGCAAAAGGCTTTCGAGTTCAAAGGAGATGTCGAAGTGATCTTCGATGGCGTTCTTGCCGCGCCCCGTGATGATGAGAATTGACTCGATGCCCGACGCGACCGCTTCTTCGACGCCATACTGGATGAGCGGCTTATCTACGAGCGCGAGCATCTCCTTCGGCGACGCCTTCGTCGCGGGCAGAAAGCGCGTGCCTAAGCCCGCCGCCGGAAACACCGCCTTGCGAATCTTCTGTGCCATATTCGAGTGGACTCCCCTTGCCTGAAATTTCAAATTCGCCAATCGTCTTCGTTGCCGGGCGCGGCGATGGCGCAACAAGGCCACCGCTTGACACGCTCGCCGACGGTCGGCTAGCGTGACCCCTTTCATCAACTGGCACTGGCGAAAAGAGACAACTTCATACCACACGTTAAAGGACAGCACAAATGCTCGATCTCAACTTCGTCCGCGATAACCTTGAGCGCGTCCGCGCCGCGCTCGAAGCGCGTAATGCTCCCTTTGCCGCGCTCGCGCTCGACGACTTTGCGAACATGGACGCGGCGCGGCGGCGCGTCATCGCGCAGTCTGACGAACTCAACGCCGAGCGCAACGCGGCGAGCCGCGCTATCGGCGCGTTGATGAAGGAAGGACGGCGCGACGAGGCGGAGGCGCAACGTCAGGAGGTGGGGCAACTCAAGGAGCGCATCGCCGAACTCGACCGCCAGCGCGACGAAGCCGAAGCGAAGATGCGGACGCTGCTCTCGACCCTTCCTAATCTGCCTCACGAGAGCGTGCCCGTCGGCGCGGACGAAGCGGCCAACACGGAAGCGCGGCGCTGGGGCGCGCCGCCCGAGTTTGACTTCGAGCCGAAGGATCACGTTGACCTCGGCGCGTCGCTGCGGATACTCGACCTCGAACGCGCGACCAAGATTGCGGGCGCGCGTTTCTCCATCCTGCGCGGCGCGGGCGCGCAACTGGAACGCGCCATCATCAACTTCATGCTCGACCTGCACACGCGCGAGCACGGCTACGAAGAGACGCTCCCGCCCTTCATCGTCAACCGCGACGCGCTCTTCGGCACGGGTCAACTGCCGAAATTCGAGCAGGACTTATTCAAGCTGACGGACGAGCGCGAGCTTTATCTCAGCCCGACCGCCGAAGTGCCCGTCACGAACATCCACCGCGAAGAGACGCTCGACGCCGCCGCGCTGCCTTTGAAGATGGTGGCTTACACGCCCTGTTTCCGTTCCGAGGCGGGCAGCTATGGCCGCGACACGCGCGGTCTGATTCGCCAGCACCAGTTCGAGAAAGTCGAACTCGTCAAACTGGCGTTGCCCGAACAATCCTACGACGAGTTGGAATCCCTCACGCGCGATGCCGAGCGCGTCTTGCAAAAGTTGAACCTGCATTACCGCGTCGTCACGCTCTCGACCGGAGACACCGGGTTCTCCGCCGCGAAGACCTACGACATAGAGGTCTGGCTGCCCTCGCAAAACACTTTCCGTGAAATCTCCTCTTGCTCGAACTGCGAGGCGTTTCAGGCGCGGCGCGCGCAGATACGTTTCAAACGTGCGGGCGGCGGCAAGCCGGAATACGTCCACACCTTAAACGGCTCCGGCCTCGCCGTCGGGCGCACCTGGCTTGCGATTCTGGAG
>DASPJG010000792.1:0-2382 GCA_035628755.1 Pyrinomonadaceae bacterium | reverse complement strand
GCCAGCCGTTTCATGTCTTCGTGCGGGCGGTCGAACACGAGCGAATCGATCACGACGCGATCCGACAAGTCCACGAGACGGCTGAACAGCTTGTCTTCCTCGTGCGGAATGTCTTTCCACCACAGGAAGACCGGCACGTCCGGCACAACCAGCGGCTCAATCGCGCTCGCCGCCGTTTCCACCGCCGCCCCGCCCGCCTCTATCGTCACCTGTTCGCCGCACACACGCTTCGCCGCGCCCCTGCTCGCAACCTGACAGCGCGTGGAGACGTAAGCCTCAAGCCGCGCCTCGGTCGAATTACGATCCGCGATAAGCACGAGCGCGCGTCCCGGCGCGTGCTCCGTCACCTCGTCGAGCAAAGCGTCTAATTTCGAGCGATCTTCTCCGGGCGCGACGTAGACGATCAGGTTCAACACGCACACGCGCGTCATGCCCGAGTCTTCCGCGCCCCCGGCGTTCTGCCAGTTCGCCGCCAGTTCCTTCTCCAGACGCCCCACGTCAATGCCCTGCGGCGCGTTTTTCGCTGCGGCGTTTCGTTGAATTTCTGAACTCATAAGATGAAATCAGTGAATCGTCAATCGTCAATCGTGAACAGTAAAAACCTATCTTAATCTATTCACGATTGACGATTCACTGCCTTTACGGTCTGCGCCAGCGGCGTCCGGCCTGCTCCAGAAGATCGTGCGTGGCCTGTGGCCCCCACGTCCCTGCTTCGTAGTTGGGGAAAGGGGCTTCCGCCTTCGTGGCCGCCCATTCTTCGAGGATGGGCATGACGATCTCCCAGCCGCGCTCGGTCATGTCGGTGCGCGCGTACAGGGTCGGGTCGCCGAGGATGCAATCGAGCAACAGCCGCTCGTAGGCTTCGGCGAGTTGGACGCCGAAGGACGCGCCGTAGCGGAAGTCCATGTTCACGTCGCGGATGCGCGTGACCTGTCCCGGCACTTTCGCTGCGACGCGCATCGTGATGCCTTCGTCCGGCTGGACGCGGATGATGAGTTGGTTCGGCGTCATCTGCTCCATCATCTCGGAGCCGAAGAGTTTGTGCGGCGCGTCTTTGAACTGGATCGCAATTTCCGTGACGCGCTTCGCCAGACGCTTGCCCGAACGGATGTAGAAAGGCACGCCCGACCAACGCCAGTTGTCGAAGTACATCGTGAGCATCGCAAAGGTCTCCGTCGCAGAGTCGGGCGCGACGCCCTCTTCCTCGCGGTAGCCGGGGACTTGCTTGCCGTTGATCGAACCCGCGCCGTACTGCCCGCGCACACACTCTGCGCGGATGCGTTCCGGCGTGAACGGGCGCACGGCGGTCATCGCCTTGATCTTCTCGTCGCGCACGGATTCGGAGTTGAGGCTCGCGGGCGGCTCCATCGCGACGAGCGACAAAACCTGAAAGACGTGGTTCTGCAACATGTCGCGCACTACGCCCGCCTTCTCGTAGTAGCCGCCGCGCCCCTCGACGCCTACCGTCTCGGCGTTCGTGATCTGAACGTGGTCAATGTACTGGCGATTCCAGAGCGGTTCGTAGATGCCGTTGGCGAAGCGGAAGACGAGCAGGTTTTGCACCGTCTCTTTGCCGAGATAGTGGTCAATGCGGTAAATCTGCGACTCGTCGAGATGTTGATGGATGTCGCGGTTGAGAGCCTGCGCGCTGGCGAGGTCTGTGCCGAAAGGCTTCTCGATGATGACCCGCACCCAGCCCTTGTCCTTCGGTTTCGCCAAGCCCGCCTGCCCGAGTTGCCGGACGGCTTCAGCGTAGAGCGACGGCGCGGTGGAGAGATAAAACACGCGGTTGCCCTGCGTGCCGCGCTCCGCGTCGATCTGATCGAGTTTCTCGGCGAGTTTCCCGTAGTCTTCGCTTGTGCCGATGTCAACTTTCAGGTAGTGCAACCCCTGCGCGAAGGATTCCCACACCTCGTCGTCCACACTCTTGGCCTCGGAAAACTGCGCGACCGCCTCTTTCATGTTGGCGCGAAACTCTTCGGTGCTCAACTCCGAACGCGCCGCGCCCACGATGGCAAACTCGGCGGGCACGAGCCGCTCCTGCACGAGACGATAGAGCGCGGGCACGAGTTTGCGCTTCGTCAAATCGCCGGTCGCTCCGAAGATGACGACCACGCACGGCTCAGCCGTCCGTTCCAGACGCACGCCCGCGCGCAATGGATTCTCCTGTACTGTTGCAGACATAACAAAAGTATGAACGCGGAACGATGAAAAGCGTCAGTAGTCAGTTGCCCGTGGTTAGTTATTCGACTCCATCTTCAGCAACCTGCGTGGTTGCCACCTGCAACTGGCTACTGATCACGGGCTACCGACAATTTCTTCAACGCTCCGCGTTCATCGTTTATCCTTTCTTGAGCATCTCTTCCCACTCGGTGTGGACGG
>DASPJG010000791.1:0-2157 GCA_035628755.1 Pyrinomonadaceae bacterium | reverse complement strand
ACCTCCGGCCCGATGCCGTCGCCGGGAATGAGTGTGATAGTATGCTTCATTGTCAGTTGTCCGTGGTCAGTTGTCCGTAGTCAGTTGTTCTCCGTTTCTTTGCAGGTGACTAGCACAGATTATTCCGCAACCATATCACCGACAAACAACGGACGACTGACTGCCGACAACTGACGTTTTTTGTTTTGACGCATCATACCAGCAACTCTAATTCAATGCGAAACGTGGGCGAGTTACCGGAACGGGCGGACGCGGTCGTCGTGGGCGGCGGCGTGATCGGGTTGGCCGTGGCGCGCGAGTTGGCGCGCAGGGGCGCGGAAGTGGTTTTGATCGAGCGCGGCGAGGCGGGCGCGGAGGCTTCATGGGCTGCCGCCGGGATGCTCGCGCCGCAGGTGGAGGCCGATGGCGCAGACGAGTTTTTCAAGTTGGCCGTCGCCAGCCGCGACGCCTATCCCGCGTTCGCGCGCGAGCTAGAGGAGGAGTCGGGCGTCTCTATCGAACTCGACCGGACGGGCACGCTCTATCTGGCCTTCACCGAAGCGGACGAGGAAGAGTGTGAGCGACGCTTCCTGTGGCAGACGCGCGCGGGGCTGCGGGTCGAACGCCTGACGGCGAGCGAGGTGCGCGCGCTTGAGCCGCAAATATCGCCGCGCGTGCGTTCCGCGCTGAGATTTCCGCTCGACGGGCAGGTGGAAAATCGCCGCCTCACGAGCGCGCTCGCAAAGGCTTGCGAGCGGCGCGGCGTGCGCGTCTTCAAGCAGACGGAAGCCAGCGCGATCAAGATCGAATCGGGGCGCGCGTCGGTCGTCGAAACTTCGCGCGGCGCAACCCGCGCATCGTCGGTCGTCATCGCGTGTGGCGCGTGGTCTTCGTTGTTGCCGCTCGATTTTTCCGCCGCGCCCGGCGGCAGCGATGCGCGCTCTCCGCGCATCGAACCCGTGCGCGGGCAAATACTCTGTTTCGCTGGAGTCGCGCATTCGCCGCTCGTCCGCCACGTGGTCTACAGCCCGCGCGGCTATCTCGTCCCGCGCCGCGACGGGCGTCTGCTCGCGGGCACGACGACGGAGCACGCGGGCTTCGATAAGTCTGTGACCGATGCCGGACGCGAGGCGATCAGGACTCAAGCGCGCGAGATTGCGCCCGCCGTTGACGCGCTTGTTCTGTCGGATGCGTGGGCGGGCTTGCGCCCGCGCGGCGCGGACGATTGGCCTGTGCTCGGCGCGCGCGCCGACGTGCCGAACCTTTTTTACGCCACCGGCCACTATCGCAACGGCATCCTGCTCGCGCCGCTGACGGGCGCGCTCGTCGCCGGGATGATCTTGGAGCGCGGCGCAACTCCGCCCCTGCTTGAGGCTTTCACGCCCGAACGCTTTCGCCGCGCGTCTTCCTGCGCGGTGTGATGAAATACAGAGATGAGCTTTTCAAACAAAAACATGAGTCTCATGCAAAGGCGCGAAGGCGCGGAGCAGACGGGCATGCCGTCACCCGTCGCGCGCCTCTCTGCTCCACACGCTTCCGCTCTCAACCCTTCGACGCTCCATCCTCCCACGTTTTCCCTTCGCGCTTTCGCGCCTCTGCGTGAGACGTTTCTTCCCCTTCTCTTCGCGTCGCTCCTGTTCGCCGCGCTCTGTTTGCCAGCGCAAACTTTCGCGCAGAAAACGGCCTCCATCGCCGCGCCCGCACCGACGCCCGACGGCGCGGCGAGCGTCGCGGCGTTGTACGCGGAAGCCGAAGGCTACGCGCGGAAAAAATACGAGGCGTTCGAGCGTGAGGGCATCGGCTACAACGAGAAACTGGTCGAACAGGTTGAGCGCGAGCAGCGCACGCTGGCCGCGCGCTACGCCGCCGAAGTTGCGGCGCGGGACGCGCTCGCGCCGGGCGAAGTTTTCCACCTCGGCCAACTCTACAACGTGGCCGACGACCCGGAGCGCGCCGTCGGGACGATGCGCCGCTTCCTCGCCGAAAACCCGCGCGCCGCGAGCGACGAGCAACACGCCGCGCTCTACGTGATCGCGCTGCAAACGGCGAAGAGCGGATCGCCGGTCGAAGCCGAAGCCGCGCTCGCGGAGTATCTGAAAGTCGCGTCGCCCACGGCGCACGAGCGGCGTTATCGCCTTGAGAGCGCGCTGGCCGCGAGCTATCGCGGGCGAAAGCAGC
>DASPJG010000790.1:0-3891 GCA_035628755.1 Pyrinomonadaceae bacterium | reverse complement strand
GCCCGCTACATTCACCGATCTCGTCGCGCTGATGGCGCGCCTGCGCTCGCCCGAAGGATGCCCCTGGGATCGCGAACAAACTTACGCCACCCTCGCGCCGATGCTGTTGGAGGAAGCCTACGAGGCTTTCGAGGCCGTCGAAGAGGCGCGCGAGGGTCGCCCGGAAGAGTTGCGCGGCGAACTCGGCGACCTCCTGTTTCAGATCGTCTTCTATGCACAGGTCGCCGCCGAGCGCGGCGAGTTTACGATTGAAGACGTGGTTGAAGCGATCCACACGAAGATGGTGCGCCGCCACCCGCACGTCTTCGCGGGCGAGAGCGCGGCGGACTCGGCGGAGGTCTTGCGCAACTGGGAAGCGATCAAGGCCGAGGAGAAACGCGCGGCGGGGCGCGGCGACGAGGCCGCGAAAGATTCGTCGCTGCTGGACGGCGTCTCGGCCAAAGCCCCCGCGCTTATGGAAGCGCACCAACTGACGACGAAGGCCGCGCGCGTCGGCTTCGACTGGCAGAACGTCGAGCAGATTTTCGACAAGCTGCACGAGGAGGTGGACGAACTGAAGGCCGCCATCGAAGAGAGCAACGCGGGCGGCGGCGACGATGCCCGCGCCGCGTCTGACGAGGCCGCACAGGCGCGCGTGCGCGAAGAGTTGGGCGACCTGCTCTTCGTCGTGACGAACATCGCCCGCCACCTGAAGGTCGAACCCGAAGCCGCCTTGAAGTTGACCAACCGTAAATTCCGACGCCGCTTTCGCCACATCGAGCGCGGGCTGGCGGCGCGCGGCCAGTCGCTCGACGCCGCCACGCTCGACGAAATGGAGACGCTCTGGCTCGAAGCGAAAAGCAGTGACAAGTGAAGTTTGAGCGAATAAAATATGCGCCGCGCCGTCGCTCATGCGCGCGCGAAGGATGACCGGCAATTCTTAATCCGCTCAAAAGGCTACTGGAGGTTTCGGCATGGCGTTGGTGCAGTTCGTGAGCAATTACGATGATCTGTCAACGGATCGGGGTTATCAATTCAAGTTTCATTGTGACAAGTGCGGGAACGGTTACATGTCCCGGTTTCAGGCGTCGGCCATCGGCACGGCGGGGTCTCTGCTGCGCGCGGCGGGCGATCTGTTCGGCGGTTGGGCGAGCAGCGCCGGCAACTCGGCTTACGACATCCAGCGTTCCATCGGCGGCAAGGCGCACGACGACGCGCTCGCCACTGCGGTCGAAGAAGGCAGGCAGTATTTTCATCAATGCTCGCGCTGCGGCAAGTGGGTCTGCCCGGAAGTTTGCTGGAACGCCAACGCCGGGCAATGCGAAGAGTGCGCGCCCGACTATCAGGAGGAACTCGCCGCCTCGCACGCACAGGCCAAGGCCGAAGCCACGCGCGAACAGCTTCACGAACGCGCGCGCCAGACCGACTACGCCTCGAAAATTGACATGGGCGCGGACGCGCATGTGAAAGCCCCGGCGCGCGCTGCTGCGGCTGCGGCGCAGACGCTCGCGTGCGTCTCGTGCGGCGCGGATGTGGGCAAGGCCAAGTTCTGCCCCGAATGCGGCACGCCGACCAAACCGCCGCGCCCGACGTGTCAGGGCTGCGGGCATCAACCGGAAGCCGTCACCAAGTTCTGCCCGGAGTGCGGCGCAAAGATGCCGCTCATCGGATAGATGCACGAGACCAAGCCGACAAAAGCGTCAGGCCGGTTCGATTTATCGAACCGGCCTGACGCTTTTCATGACTCGAACGAATTCTGTCGAACCCGTTAGTCGTTCAGTTGGATGCTGCGCAGAATTTGATTGAACGCGTTCTGGTAGTTGCGTTGATCATACTGCGGCGTGACATAGTTCATGTAGAAGATGCTGCCGTCGCGCAACAGCGTCGTGACGACCGTCACCACTTCGGTCTGCCCCGTGACGGGCGAGCGACCCGAAAGCGTCGTCGCCAGCCCCGCGCGTCCTGAGACGGTTTGTCGGCTGTAGCCGCTGCGCGCCTGCAAGTACGGGTTGCCCTGCAAGACCTCGTTGATGTAACGGTCGGTCGCCTGCCTCAAGTTCCGGCTCTGCGACTGCTCGATGCCGAGGATAACGCCGTGCGTGACGCCGTTTTGATCAACCGCGCCTTCGGGCGCGAGCGTCACCGAGTTCTGCCCCGCGTAGTCGCGCCAGTTGTCGGGCACGCTCAGGCGAAACAGTTGACTATTGATCTGCCGGTAGCGCGTTGAAGGATAGGCGACCTGACCGCGACGCGTGCTGGTCGGGTAATTCTGTCCGCCCGCCTGCCCCTGCGCGATCTCGCCCATCGAAGGCGCGCGCGTCTGGCCGCGCAGGCGTGCCTGCACGAGTTGGAAGTCGCGCGTGTTGCCGACCGGGTTGCGCACCGCGCCGAGCAGTTGCGCTTCCTGATTGATGCGCGCGTAGCGGTTTTCGGGGTTCGGGTGGCTGCTCAAAAATTCCGGGCCGCCGCGCCCGCCCTGCTGCTGGATAGTCTGAAACATGCGCGCCAGATCGCGCGGGTCGTAACCGGCGCGCGCCATGATCTGCGCGCCGAGAATATCGGCCTGCGTCTCATACTCACGCCCGAACTTCAGGAAGTAGACGCCCACAGCCGTCTGCGATCCCTGCCCGATGACGCTGCCGAGGCCGCCGCCGATGACCGCGCCCGCAATCGCGCCGATGCCGCCGAGGATGGAATACTTTTGCGCCTTCGTGGCCTGCGCCGTGCCGTGGCGCAACGCGACGTGGCTGATCTCGTGCGCCATCACGCCCGCCATCTCGCCTTCCGACCGCGCCGCTTCGATCATGCCGCGATTGAGATACATGGGGCCGCCCGGCAAAGCGAACGCGTTAATCTCGCGCGCGTTGACGACCTTGAAGCTGTAGCGAAACTCTGGATGATTGAACTCGCGCGGGATCGCCGCGACCAGACGCTGGCCGACGCGCTCCACGTAATTCTGCACCTCGTAGTCGTTAAGGAGCGGCAACTGCTGCTCGGCCTCGCGCGCGGCCTGCTGCCCGGCCTGCACGTCGTCCTGAATCTTATACCCGTTGCTCGGCGCGACGATACGCGTGCCCTGCGCGAGCGCGGACAAAGGCATCGCGGCGACGGTCAAAACCATCAACCACGCGAAAAACCCGCGCGCGCGGCTTTGATTACGATTGTTAATATTTTTCATGCTCTCTCCTTCGCTAACACGCGAACTCGCCGGTCGGGCGTTCGCGTTCTAATCTTTCAGATGCAAACAAAAAGAGCGACGCTGATTCCTCTCGACCTGACGAGGGGTTCGCGCCGCCCTTCCACGAAAAGCATCTCCCCCCGAAACCTGATAAATCCCTCGACGCCAATTTTCACCTGCGCCGATTGCTGCAACGGGAGAGCGTTGATTCTTAAACGCCGGAAACTCGTCGGCGCGCCGCACGCGCCGTGTATTATTCCGACACCACTTTGATGAATTCGGTCACTTGCAGGTTGGCCTCGGCCAGCCTCCGTCAACCTCTGCGCCCACGCCCGCGCCGCCTGCTGCGCGGTCTGACAATAATCTTGCGATTTTGTTGCGTTTCCGGCTCAACCCCGCTCTTTCCATCGTCCGTCAATCTGACGCTCGCACCCTGCGGCGGGCGCGAAATCGAGACGGCAACAAAGGGCGAGGTGATGACCTGTGTTGTAACGTCTCCGAACGCCGGACGCCGCTCTTTGACCTTTACTGCAAGCACAGTGCCATCACGCCTGATCTCCTCGATCTCGATGCTGTAACCGCCCGTCGGCTTCTGCCCCTGATAGACGACGATGCACGCGCGCGAATTGAAATTGATCTCCGGCAGCGGGCGTCCGCCGCCGATCATCGCCCACGCGCGCCGCCACTCGTTTTCATTCGTGATCAACTCGACGGCGCGCCCGCCCTCCTGCCCG
>DASPJG010000789.1:0-15440 GCA_035628755.1 Pyrinomonadaceae bacterium | reverse complement strand
GACGAGCAGGGAAGCGGCGAGGAGCGAGAGGGCGATGGGCGTGGTAAATATTTTTCGAATCATTTCAGCTTTCAGTTGGGTTCAGTTTAAGACTTCGGACGGTCAACTCATTAGTTGATGCAAGGTTTGTGGGTTCAGGTTGTTTACGGGGCGGCGGGCGGCGAGTTGGCCGCAGGCGGCATAGATGTCGCGCCCGCGCGGGCGGCGCACGTAAGCGCGGACGCCCTTCGCTTCGAGAATGTTCTTGAAACGCTCCACCTGCTCCATCGGCGTGGGGAGATAGGGGAGCGGGTCTGCCGGGTTGTGCGGGATCAGGTTGACCTTCGCGCGCAGTTGATGGCGGTTGAGCAAGTTCGCCAACTGCCGCGCGTGCTCGTCCGAATCGTTCACGCCGTCGAGCATCACATACTCGAACGTGAAACGCTCGCCGGGCTTCAGAGACGATTCAAACTCCTTGCACGCCGCCAGCAACTCTTCGAGCGGCCATTTTTTGTTGATCGGCATCAGCACGTTTCGCTGCTCGTCGGTCGGGGCGGCGAGCGAGATGGCGAGGTGCGGGCGGTCGGGCACGCGTGCGAGTTCGCGGATGCGCGGAACTATCCCGGCGGTCGAGACGGTGACGCGGTTCGGGACGATGTGGAGTCCAGCCGGGTCGGCCATGATGCGCAGGGCTTTCATCAGCGAGTCGAAGGCGAGGAAAGGTTCGCCCGCGCCCATCGCGACGAGGTTCGTGCCGCGCGGGGTTTTCACGCCCGCGCCGTAAGCGTCGTTCAGGGCGATCACGATCTGCTCGGCGATCTCGCCCGCCGTCAGCGTGCGCAGGAGACCGAGTTTCGCCGTCAGGCAAAAACTGCATTGCAAGGGGCAGCCCGACTGCGATGAGAAACAGATGGTATCGCGCCTTTCCTCCGGGATAAACACGGTCTCGACGGGAAGATTGTCGTGGGTCTTCATCAAGTAACGCCGCGTGCCGTCCTCGGAGATGTAGCGCGACTCGACCGTGAGGGTCGAAGCCGTCGCGCGCCCGGCGAGCGTCGCGCGGAAAGCTTTGGGCAAGTCCGTCATCTCCTCGAAGGAACGCAGACGCCGCTTGAAGAGCGCGCCGAACAACTGCCGCCCGCGATATGCAGGCTCGCCCAAACTTTCGACAAACGCCGACAACTCCGCCGCGTCCAACCCCGTGAGATGCGTTACTTCATTCATTGCCCGCATATTTTAACATCGCCCACGGCCAAGTCACAGTTGAAGCCCGCGTAGATAAAGTTAGCGAGCGGAGATATACTGCCCGCGTTTCCTCTCGACCGCGTGCGAACTATTTGATGCGGAATAGCGGAGCCGAATAAAAGGCGTGGAGGCAAGGTCGGAACAGTGGACAAGGAATCGCTCCCGGTTGAAGAGCATTCGGAACGCATCGCAAGTGAAGGCGCAACATCCGCGCACGTCCTCGAAACAGAGCGGCTGACTCTTCGAGAGTTAAACGCTGGCGATGCCGCCTTTATTCTCGAACTACTCAACGAGCCGTCCTTCCTGCACAACATCGGCGACAGGGGCGTGAGGACTATCGAAGACGCCGTTCAGTATATTTTAAAAGGGCCGGTTGAGAGCTACGCGCGGCACGGGTTCGGGTTGTGGCTGGTCGAATTGAAGGACGCGGGAACGCCCGCCGGAATCTGCGGGCTGGTGAAGCGAGACGCGCTGCCCGACGCAGACATCGGCTATGCTTTCCTCCCGCGCTTCTGGTCGCGGGGCTACGCCTACGAATCGGCTGCCGCCGTGATGAGCCACGCGCGCGGCGCGCTCGGCCTGAGACGCGTGCTGGCGATCACAAACCCTGACAACGCAGGCTCGATCAAGGTGCTGGAAAAAATCGGCCTGAGATTCGAACGTCTCACGAGGTTGTCGGAAGACGCGCCGGAGATTATGTTGTTCGCGTCCGAAGCGTAGGCGAGCGGCGGGCGGCGGCTGGTAAGAATTGACGGGAACACAGGAGCGTAAAATTGAAACCTATGCAGGAGCAGGAGAAAGAGCAATTCATCTTTGCCGATCTGAATCTGGCGCGGCGGCTCGAAAGGACGGAGGGGCACACCAACGCGGAGTTTGTCGAGACGCGGGCGCGGCTCACTCCCGAGAGCGGCGCGCAGTGGGTCGAAGTGGCGGGCACATACGCGATGTTCGACGGCGCGGAGTCGATGCTCACGCAGACGTTCGGCCTCGGCCTCTTTCAAGAGATCACGAATGTTGAAATGGACGCCATCGAGAGTTTCTTTCGGGAACGCGGCGCGCCGGTGTTGCACGAAATCAGCCCGCTGGCCTCCGCCGGGTTGCTGGCGTTGCTCAACGAGCGTGGGTATCAGCCCGTCGAGTTGACGAGCGTGATGTATCGCCCGATCAGCCGGGAAGCGGGCGACCTGCCCGCGCCGGGCAACGATCAGATCACGGTGCGGGTGGTGGAAGAAGATGAGCATGAACTGTGGGCGCGGACGGCGACGCGCGGGTGGAGCGAGTTCACGGAATTCGCAGACCAGATACATGCCCTGTCGGTCGTCGGCGCGAAGAGGGCGGGCGCGTCCTCATTCCTCGCGGAACTTGACGGCCAACCTATCGCCACGGGCGGCATCGGCATCCATGAAGGCGTGGTGCTGCTGGCGGGGGCGAGCACGATCCCCGAAGGGCGCAGGCAGGGCGCGCAACTCGCACTGCTCGGCAGCCGCCTACGCTACGCCGCCGAACAGGGCTGCGACATCGCCATGATGTGCGCCCAACCCGGCAGCACCTCGCAGCGCAACGCCGAACGAAACGGGTTTCGCATCGCCTACACACGCATCAAGTGGCGTCTCGCCTGATGGAAATTGCGTTGATAGAAAAGTCTTCGATAATTCATAAGGTGACACATTGAGCGAAGAATTGATCTTGAGTCCCGAAGAGGTGCGCGTCATAGGGGCGTTGATTGAGAAGCAGGTAACGACGCCGGAATATTACCCCCTGACGTTGAACGCGCTGAGACAGGCGTGCAACCAGTTGTCGAACCGCGAGCCGGTGGTGGCGTTTGACGAGCGGACGGTGACCTGGGCGTTGGAGAGCTTGCGCGACCGGAAGCTGGTGCGGGTGGTGACGACGGCGGACGGGCGCGTGCCGAAGTACAGGCACGTGCTGGACGAGGCGTTGGGTTTGAAGTCGCCGGAGATGGCGGTGATGTGCGTGTTGATGCTGCGCGGGGCGCAGACGGTGGGGGAGATACGCACGCGCACGGAACGCCTGTACCCGTTCTCGGCGTTGTCGTTCGTCGAGACGACGCTGGAAGATTTGATGATGCGCGACGTGCCGCTCGTCGTGAAGTTGCCCCGGCAGTCGGGGCAGAAAGAGTCGCGTTACGCGCACCTGCTCGGCGGCGAGGTGCAGGTAACGGAGACGGAGGGCGCGGCGTTGGCGGCGACGACTTCGGAGGCGCGCGGCGAGACGGGGCGGGTGGCGCGTCTGGAGGAAGAGCTAAAGGCGGTGCGCGCGGAGTTGGCGGAGTTGCGCGAGCAGTTCGGGGAGTTTAAGAAGCAGTTCGAGTAAAACGGCGTGCGTGGCGGCTTGAGCGTTCAGCGTGATTGGCCGCGCTCGACACGGAGACGCGAAGGGGAAGACGCAAGAGAGCGCGGAGAAAGGATGAGACAATGGATATTGAGTCGTTACGCCGTTTCTGCCTGTCGCTGCCGCACGTGACGGAGGGCGTGCAGTGGGACAACGATTTGTTGTTCCGCGTCGGGGGCAAGATGTTCGCGGTGGCGAGTTTGGACATAACGCCGACGCGCGTGTCGTTCAAGTGTACGCCGGAGAAGTTCGCGGAGCTTATCGAGCGGGAAGACATCACGCCTGCGGCCTACATGGCGCGCATCCACTGGGTGACGCTGCACCGGCTCGACGCGCTTGAAGAGGCGGAGACGGAGAGTTTGATCCGCGAGTCTTACGAGATGGTGTGGGCGAAGTTGACGAAGAAACTGCGTGCGGAATTAGAGGCGGGTGTAAATTGAGCGCGAGGGCTGAGACGAAGCGAATGAGAAGGATCGAAGCGGCTGAGGGGATCGAGGCGCGCAAGTCGAAAATTGACGGGACGGGGTGTTTTGCGACCGTGGCGTTTCGCAAGGGGCGGAAGATCGCCGAGTTGACGGGCGAGCGCGTGTCGCGTGTGGAAGCGGCGCGACGGATGCGCGGCAAGGAGCGTCTGCACATCTGCGCGATTGATTCTTACTGGGGCATTGACAGCAGCGCGGGCGGCAACGCCTCGCAGTTCATCAACCACTCGTGCCAGCCGAACAGCTTCGTGCGCATCATGCACGGCCACATCATCTTCTTCGCCCTGCGCGACATCGCCCCCGGCGAAGAGATCACGCTCGATTACGTAGAGTCTTATCACCCGAACGACAAGCGTTGCGATTGCGGCGCGCCGAAGTGTCGCGGGACGATCAATCTCATCAAGCGCTAAGCCGCGCGCCGTGTGGGAAAGACAAGGGAAGGCCGCGCCGGAGGTTGTAAATTTCCGGCGCGGCCTTCTTGTGTTCGTCGCGGCAGGTCGGCGGTCGCTACTTGCTCCCGCCGTTTCCGCCGCCGCCGTCGCCCGCCGCCGTGCCGATGGGGCGGCCTTCAACGTCGAGCAGCGTGATGCCTTCGCCGATGCCGAGCGAGCGCAGGCCGGGTTCGACGGCCTTGCGGTCGCCGACGACGAGGATCGCCATGCGCGACGGGTCGAGATAGCGGTTGGCGACGCGCTTGATGTCCGCGAGCGTGACGGCGCGCACGCGCGCGCTGTAGCTGTTGAAGTAGTCGTCGGGCAGGTTGTAGAGCACGACCGAACTGAGCCGGTTGGCGATCTGGTCGGGAGTCTCGAAGCCGCGCGGGAAGCCGCGCAGGATGCCCTGCTTGGCATATTCGAGTTCGCGCTCGGTGACGGGAATCTCGCCGCGAATGCCGCGCAACTCTTTCAGAAACTCGCTGACCGACTCTTTCGTGACATTGGTGAACACGCCGCCGGAGGCCGCGAACGGCCCCGCGCCGCGCCGGTAGTCGAAGCTTGAGCGTGCGCCGTAGGTGTAGCCCTTGTCTTCACGCAGGTTCAGGTTGATGCGGGAGACGAACTGCCCGCCGAGCATCGAATTGAGGACGAGCAGCGGGAAGTAGTCGGGCGTGGAGCGCGCGACGCCGACCTGCCCGATCTGGATGACGGACTGAGCTGCGCCCGGCTTGTCAACGAGATAAATTCCGGCGCGCTCGCGCGCGGGCGGCATCGTCGAAACGTCCGCCGCAGGGACTTTGCCGGGCTTCCATGCCGCGAAGGCGCGTTCGAGTTTGGGCAGAAGCGTGGCCGCCGTCACGTCGCCCGCGACGATGAGGGCGGCGTTGTTCGGGCGGTAGTAAGTCTCGTAGAAGCGGCGCACGTCCGCCTCGCTGAGAGCCGTGAGCGAAGCTTCGTTGCCGAAGAGCGGGCGACCGTAAGGGTGCTTGTCGCCGTAGAGAATTGACGAGTAGACAAGTCCGGCGATGGCATTGGCGTTGTCGCGTTGCTGTTGCAGCGTGGCGAGACGCGAGCCGCGCAGGCGTTTGAGATCGGCCTCGGGAAACGCCGGGTTGAGTATAACGTCGGCGTAAATTTCGAGCGCGCGGTCGAGATGGCGCGTGAGCGTGGTGAGATCGGCGTTGGTCGAGTCCCAGTCCGCGCCAATGCCGAGACGCGCGCCGATCCCGGCGAGCGCGTTCGAGATGTCGAGCGCGTTGCGCGTCTTCGTGCCTTCGTCGAGCAGGTCGGCGGTGAGGCTGGCCGCGCCCGGCAGGTTCTCCGGGTCTGACGATGCGCCCGACCTGATGATCAGGTTCATGTTGACGACGGGCAGTTCGGAGTGGCGGACGAGAAACACTTCAAGCCCGTTTGACAGGCGATGGCGTTCAACTTTAGGCAGCACGAGGCGCGGCTCGGGGCCGGGCTTCGGCAGCGTAGCCGCGCTCGCCGAAGCCTGTTGCGGATCGCGTTTCGCGCTGGCGGGTTTGGCCGGTTCGCCTTTAGCGGGCGCAGCCGAGGTAGGCGGCGCGGCTCCCGCCGGAGCCGTCGCGGCGGCGGCGGTCTTCGTGGCGGTCTGCGCGGCCTCGCTCGTCGTCGCCGCGGCCTGCGATGCGCCCGCCGTCTGCGGCGTGGGCGTGGCGACGGCCTTCGCAGGGCTTTCCGGCACGGGTTCGCCCGTCGAACGCCCGCGCGCGCGCGGCGTTACGTTGACGATGAGGCGTTTGTCGGTCAGGTATTGATTGGCGACGCGCTTTACGTCCTCCGCGGTCACGCGGCGATAGCGCGCGAGGTCTTCGTTGAAATAGTCGGGGCGGTTCAGGTAAGTGGCGTACTGGTTCAACTGGTCGTTCTTGCCGCCGAAGCCGCCGACGGTTTGCAGGCTGTAGATGAAAGTGGCTTCGCGCGCGTTGTAGGCGCGTTCGATCTCTTCGGCGGTGGGCGGCGTCTGTTTGATGCGTTCGAGTTCTTCGTTGATCGCGCCTTCGAGTTCGGCGAGCGTCTTGCCGGGCTTGGCCGTCGCCACGATCTGAAACTGACCGGCGATCTCGGAGGCGTTGTTGAAGGCCGACACGTCCTGCGCGATCTGGCGTTCGTAGACGAGCGTCTTGTAGAGGCGCGAACTCTTGCCGCCCGCGAGGATGGAGGCGAGCGTGTCGAGCGGAGCTTCGTCGGGCGTGAAGTGTGGCGGCACAGGCCAGACCGTGTAGACGCGCGGCAGGGCGACGCGGTCTTCCATGTTGATGCGTTTCAACTCGCTGATGGTCGCCATCTGGATGGGCACGGGCGTCACTTCGGGGCCGCGCGGGATGGGAGCGAAATATTTTTCCACGAGGCGGCGCGCTTCAGCCGGGTTGAAGTCGCCCGCGATGGAGAGCACGGCGTTGTTCGGCGTGTAGTAGCGGCGGAAGAAATTTTTCACGTCTTCGAGCGAGGCGGCGGAGAGATCATCGAGCGAGCCAATGGTCAGCCAGTGATAGGGATGCGTCTTGGGATAGAGCGTCTCGTTGATCTTCGCGCCGACGAGGCCATAGGGGCGGTTGTCATAATTCTGCCGCTTCTCGTTCTTGACGACCTCGCGCTGGTTGGCGAGCTTGGCTTCGTTGAGCACTTCGAGCAGCCCGCCGAGACGGTCGGCCTCCATGAAGAGGGCGAGTTCGAGAAAATTCGACGGCACGACTTCCCAGTAGTTCGTGCGGTCGGGGTTGGTCGAGCCGTTGAGGTTGCCGCCCGCCTCCTGAATGGGCTTGAAGTAGTCGTCGTCGTAATTTTTCGAGCCTTGAAACATCATGTGCTCGAAGAGATGCGCGAAGCCGGTCTTGCCCGGCACTTCGTTCTTCGAGCCGACGTGATACCAGAGGTTGACGCCCACAATCGGCGTCGAGTGATCTTCGTGCAGGATCACGCGCAGGCCGTTCTCCAGACGAAACTCCGTGAACTTGATCGGCGGCAGCCCGCCATTGTCAGCCCGCCCAGCACTCGCGGGCGCGCTGCTGCCCGGTTTCTTTGACGGCTGTGAGGCTCTGTTTTGCGCCGATGCCGGGGCGTTTGAAGCGACGAGCACGGCAGCGAGCACGAAGGCCGCGAAACGATTCCTTTTGAGCATAAGGGTCTCCTTTGTAAATCTGAGCCGGGCGCATGAAGTAGCGGGTGGGGACATGCTCGCTCTCATGCGCCGCAGGGCGAAAACTTCAATAGTGAATAGAAGGATTGGGAACTGTGGCCGCCATTTTAGCGCGCGGCGCGAAACTCTCGCAACGTGGAAAACGCGCCGCCCGCGCCCGCCGCCGTAAACTGTGAGGACGGGCGCGCGCCGACGCTCGTTGCCCGATGCCGCGCGCGCTTGCTAGAATCGCGCCCGACTTCCACTGGACACACATGATTCAACAGACAGACTTCATCGTCGTCGGCAGCGGCATCGCGGGCTTGCGCGCCGCGCTCGAAATCGCCGCGGCGGGGGCGCGCGTCGTCGTGCTCACGAAAGAGCGCGCCGCCGAGTCGAACACCGAGTACGCGCAGGGCGGCGTGGCCGTCGCGCTCTCGGAGGACGACGAAACCTCTCTGCACGAAGACGACACGCAGGCGGCGGGCGCGGGGCTGTGCGACGAGCGTGCGGTGCGCGTGCTGGTGGAAGACGGGCGGCGTTACATGCGCGAGTTGATCGAGTGGGGCGCGGAGTTCGACCGGGAGGGCGGCCAACTCCTGTTCACGCAGGAGGCCGCGCACTCGCGCCGTCGCATACTTCATGCCGGGGGCGACGCGACCGGGCATGAGATCGTCCGCGCATTGCTCGCGCGGGCGCGCGCCGACAAGCGCATCGAGTTTCTCGCGCACGCGGCGACCGAAGAGTTGATCGTCGAAGACGGGCGTTGTCGCGGCGTGCGTTATCTCGACCCGCTGGTGCGCGCGTCGCGTAGTTTGCGCGCCCGCGCTTGTGTGCTGGCATCGGGCGGGGCGGGGCAGTTGTACCTGCACACGACCAACCCGCAGGTCGCCACCGGCGACGGCATGGCGATGGCCTATGCGGCGGGCGCGGAGTTGGCCGACATGGAGTTTGTGCAGTTTCACCCGACGGCCTTGAACGTGGAGGGCGCGCCGCGCTTCCTGCTCTCCGAAGCGATGCGCGGCGAGGGCGGCGTCCTGCGCAATGCGGAGGGCAAACGCTTCATGCCGCGCTATCACGAGCGCGCCGAACTCGCGCCGCGCGACATCGTGAGCCGCGCCATCGTCGCCGAGTTGGAGCGCACCGCCACACGCACCGCCTTTATCGACATGACCGCCCTCGACGCGCGATTTGTGCGTCGCCGCTTCCCGAAAATTTACGACACCTGCTTGCGCCACGGTCTCGACATCACGCGCGAACCCGTGCCCGTCTCGCCCGCCGCTCATTACATCATGGGCGGCGTCCGCACAGACCTCGACGGGCGCACCACCCTCCACGGGCTTTACGCGGCGGGCGAAGTGGCCTGCACCGGCGTCCACGGCGCAAACCGGCTCGCGTCCAACTCCCTGCTCGAAGGTCTCGTCTTCGGCGCACGCGCCGCACGCGCCGCCGCTCTGGATCACGCCGGAGACACGCCCGCCTCGCCGCCGGGCAATCCGGTGAGAGACGGCGCGGGGCAGGAGTTGATGTCGGAACGAAACGCGGGCGAGATCGCGCTCGCCGTGCGCAAGCGCGTGCGTCGTCTGATGTGGGAGCGCGTCGGGATACTGCGCTCGCGGCAATCGCTGCTGCGTGCGCTCGGGGAATTGGAACAGATCGAGCGGGCGCGGAGCTTGCGCGCGCCCTCGCGCAATTTCGTCACGGTCGCCTTGCTCATCGCGCGTTGCGCGCTCTGGCGCGAAGAGTCGCGCGGCGCGCACTTTCGCCACGACTTCCCCGCGCCGGACGATGCGCGCTGGCGCGTCCACTCAATAGCAGGTAGAGAGTCAGGAGTCGCGGCGAGCGAAACGATAGACTTTACCGCGCGAGTGAAAATCTGACGCAACTCCATTCGCCCCTGCAACTGTTTTTTCGCACTTATTTTTTCATCCGCGAGGTCTGCAATGATGGCTCATTACGAACGACTGCACGATTGGGAGATACGCCCGCGCGAGGCGGTGGAATTGCAGAAGAGTCTGCGCGAGCGCGTGCGCGTCGTGCCGCACACGGGCAAAAAGATCGAGACGGTGGCGGGCGCGGACATCTCTTTCAATAAGTTCTCGCCCGTTATCTACACAGGGATCGTGGTGATCCGCGTGCCTTCGCTCGAAGTCGTGGAAGAGGTGGGCATCATCGGCGAGACGCAGTTTCCATACGTGCCGGGGCTGCTGTCGTTTCGTGAAGCGCCGTCGGTGCTGGAGGCCTGGTCGAAACTCAAGACCGAGCCGGACGCCGTGATGTTCGACGGGCAGGGCATCGCGCACCCGCGCCGCATCGGCATCGCCTCGCACGTCGGGCTGTTTCTGAACCGCCCGACGCTCGGCTGCGCCAAGTCGGTGCTGGTCGGCAGGCACGCGGAACCGGGCGAGGAGCGCGGCAGTTGGCAACCGCTCGTTGACCCGAAGAACGACGAGACGGTCGGCGCGGCCTTGCGGACGAAGACGCGCGTCCAGCCGATCTACGTCTCGCCCGGCCATTTGATTGATCTCGCCGGGGCGATCCAACTGACGCTCGAATCCGACGGCGGCTATCGCCAGCCCGAACCGACGCGCCGCGCTCACCTGCTCGTCAACGCGCTCCGCCGGGGCGAGCGCGAAGCAGGTTGAAACGCGAGCGGGACAACGCGCCAGCCGATTAACCCGAACGTCGAAATCAAAAAGGCTGCGGCAAGTTTGAAACTTGCCGCAGCCTTTTTTACGTTCGGGTCTCGCCGTTACTGGACGAGCGTGAATTTCTCGGAAGGCGAGAGCGACTGGCCGGAGACGCGGTCTTTGATGCGCACCATGAGTTCGTATTCGCCGGGGGCGAGTTGGTCTGTGGTGAGCATGCGCGCCAGCGTCAGGCGTTGACCGGCGTCGCTCATGCCGCGCCAGTCTTCGGCTATCCTGCCGAGTTCCTTGCCGTCCTTCAGGATGACGTAGTCCACGTCCACCGAGGGGCGGAGCGTCGTCTGGTCAATGCCCGCGTTATAGACTTGCAGGTAGAGGCCGACAGGCTCGCCCCGGCGGTAGGTGCGCGCAACGTTCGGGATCACTTTGAACTGGCCGATGGTGAACTGACCGACCGCGGGCGCGTCCGACATGTTCTGCAACTTGACGGCGAGCACGAGCGTCGAGGTCGAGAGTTGCTTGGGGTCATACTTCGGCACGGTGAAGCCGAGGTGTTTGACCTGCGTTGCGCCCGAGTTGATGTCGCGCACGATGACATCGACGCGGTAAGTGCCCGGCGCGAGCGGCACGGTCTTGCCGTAGGCCGACTTGCGGTTCTTCATGTCGAGCAGTTCCGCGCTGCTGGCCGTGGCCGTCACGGCGTCTTCAAAGACGCCGACGCGGCGACCGGCGACCGAGGTGATGCGACCGAAGATGTTCATGCGCGCGGTTTGCACGCCACCCACGTCCGTGAAGGTCAATTCCTTGTTGTCGGTCTGGATCGTGAAGGCCGTGACGACGCGCTCGTCCGACTGGCGATAGAAGTCAATGCGCATGTCGAAGTTGAGCGGGTTGTCTTCAATCGTGCCCGAGCCGGTCAGGAGCGAAGCGAGTTCGGCGTTCTTGATGACGGGCGGGCGCGAGAGGTCTGCGAGCAGTTGGAGACGCGCGAAGGGGCTGTCCTGCTGCCGCTGGTAGCTGCTGCCGTAGGCGACGCGGTCGGCCTTGCTTGAGAGACCGAGGCTTTCGTTCAGGGTCAACCCCGCGCCGGGAACCATCGCGAGCGCGTCCTTTTCGTCGGGCGAGCGGGCGAGGCGATATTCGCCCGTGCCGGTCGGGTCAACAAACTCGATCTCGATGCCGGAGCCGACGCCTTCGAGGTAGCGGTAGAACCAGACTTCAAACGGGTAGGTGGTCGTCGAGCCGCCGCCGTGATAGCTCGGACGATCATACGCGCCGCCCGAAGGGTGCGACTCCACGGAATCAGGCTTGCCGAAGGTGATGTAGATGCGGCCACGATCCGTCTTCCAGCCGGGGATGCCGGAGGCGTAGTGCTCGTTGGCGTAGGCGATGCGTTCGTAATACTCTTCCTTGTACTCGTTCTCGTCCGTGTCGGGGTCAGGGTCGCGACGCTGCCAGAAGCCCTCGATGAACTGCTCGCGCTCTTCGTCGGTGGCGAGTTTCTTGAACGCGGAGCGTTCGGCGTCCGTGATAATATAGGCCACGTCCTTGTCCGGCCACTCGCGGTAAATCTTCTTAACTTCTTCCTTCTTCTTGCGCGGGCGTTCCATCACGTCCTGCGCGTCGGCGTTGTTCTTTTTATCTTTTTGCGCGAAGGCGGCGGGGGCGGCAAGCGCGAAGATTAAGAGGGCGAGAATGAGCGTGCTTCGTAGACTGATGTTACGAGCCATCGTTTTACTACTCCTGTTGCGTATTCGACCGTAAACTTTTGTTTCGCGAGTCGCGCCGGGCTGAGCATAGCCGACCGGGCGCGTGCGAGTGTGATAGAAAACCCTTTGATAGATTCGACCGGAAGTCACGAAAACGGCGACGCCGAAAAGTCAACACCGCCTTCCCAACCGGGGCTTGACCGCCGAGCATCGCCAAACTTTCTGGGTGCGATTGTAGAGCCTCGGTTGGACTAGGTCAAGATGCGCCACGGGCGGCTAAAAGTTGCCTGAAAAGGGGAAAAAACAGAGTTCGGAGGTCGAAAACCGGAGGCCGGTGAAATCCCTCTGTGTTTCAACGGCCTCCGGTTTTCGACCTCTAACTTTTGGCTTCTGCCGTGGCGGTGCGCGGGCGACCGAAAATCCACGCGACGAAAATTGAGATGACGTAGAGGACGAGCATCGGCGCGGCGAAAAGCATCATGTTGAGCACGTCGCTCGTGGGCGAGATGACGGCTGCCGCGACGAATATGATAACGAGCGAGGTTTTCCAGATGCGTATGAGCAGCCACGCCGTGACGATGCCGATGCGGGCGAGGATGTAGGTAATGGCGGGCATCTGGAAGATAAGGCCCATGCCGAGCATGATGAAGATGATGAAGTCGAAATAGTCGTTGGCCTTGAGGAGCAGGCGGAAGTCCTGCCCGAGTCCGAGCAGGTAGCGCGCCGCCGGGGGAAAGATGATGTAGTAAGCAAAGGCTGCGCCGCCGACGAAGAAAAGCGAGGAGAGGATGACGAAGGGCACTGCATAGCCGCGTTCGTGCGGATAGAGGCCGGGTGCGACAAACGCCCAGATTTGCCACAGCAGGAACGGCACGGACAGGCACACCGCCGTGTAGAGCGAAACCTTCACGTAGAGCGAGAAGGGTTCGAGCGCGGTGTTGACGACGAGGCGGTCGTCCAGACCGGGCAAAACATCCGGCTGCGCATTCAGGTCGTAGGGCAGGCGCACGCCCTTCGGGATGATCGTGCCTCCGGCGTAGATCGGCTCATCCGTGAAGAGGCCGAGTTGACCCTGCGCGTCACGCGCGACCCGCGCCGCGACCGACGTGCCGACCGGGATCACGCTCGCGCCGAGTTTCGTCATGTCGGCGAAGACATAGCGGCCAGTATCGTTCTCACGGGCTGAACTGAGCGGGAGCGCGGCCTCGTTGCCGGTGATGCCGCCGAGCGGGAGTTGGCGGCGTTGCGCGTCGGCGAGCGCGGCGAGCACGGGGCGCGCGAGAAAGTTATAGATGTAGTCGGAAATGAACCAGCAGCCCATGAAGACGACGACGACGAAGATGATCGAGCGGACGAGGCGGCGGCGCAACTCGTCCAGATGATCGAGGAAAGACATCTGGCCGCCGAGCCGTGATTCCTGCTCGTCGCCGTCTCTGTCGTCCGATTCTAAGAGTGTGGATGCCATTTGCTTTCGGGCGGGCTTCGCTGAGGGGCGATTTACAACCAATCGGCCTTGCGCGCGGGCTGCTGCTCCGCCGCCGTCTCTTCCGTCAGAGCGGCGGCTTCGGCTGTGGCGTGCGCGGGAGTTTCAACGTGTGCGCCGCGCGCGATGTTCGCGCCCTGCACGGGAGCAAACGCGGCCTCGGTAATGTCACGAGCGGGCTGTCGCGCGGTGGCCAACTCTCCGCTCGCCGGAACTCGCGCGTTGGCGTCGGCGGGCGTTTCGGCGATCATCGCGCGGTCAATGGCGGCATCGCGCTCGACGCTCTCCAAGGCCACTTCGCGCTCCCACGTGTGCTTGAAATCGTCGCCCATGCGCTTGAAATCATTCAGGCTCTTGCCGAGCGACCGGGTAAACTGCGGCAACTTGCGCGGCCCGAACAAGACGAGCGCAACCACCAGAATGACGAGCAACTCCGTCGTGCCGAGCGATTCGAGAAATAAGAAGAACATGGTTTCAAGTTTCGAGTTTCAGGTTTCAGGTCTCAAGTTTCAGGACTGAGGTCTCTCGTTCTTTAACTTGAAACCTGAAACCTGAAACTATCCTTTGTAATCCGGCGGGTAGTAGATGACTTCGATAACCTGCCCGCCGACGCCTTTGGTGTAGAAAGAGACGGTGCGGTCGCGGTGTTCCTTGAGCGGGCGGCCTTCGCGTGCGGCGGCCTGTTCGAGTTCTTCGCGCGTTTCGACGCGCAAGCCCAGATGCGGCGGGTGCTTCGAGCCGGGCGGCAGGAGCGCGACGCCGAAGCCCCGGCTGTCGCGCATCATAGCCCAATCTTCGTACATCGTCTCTACGCGAAACCCGATGCGCTCATACTCGCGCACGTCCCGCCCCAAATCCTCGCAGCGCAACGCGATGTGATCAACCACCCCGCCGAAACGCTCCTCTGGCTGTTCCATCATAACTCAACTCCGAAAACAAAAAACCTGTTCTTTGTCAGTTGCCGGTTGTGAAGCGACCTTTGCGCAAGCTGCTAAAGATTCGGGTTGAACAATTAACCACCGACAACCGGCAGCTTTATTTGCTTCCCCACGCTTCGCCGTAACGCTCGCTGTAGACGACGCGTTCGAGCGGGAAGCGACCGGGATAAACTTTGTCGGGCGATTGCGCGCGCCCGATGGCCAAGAGCGCGACCACCTCGGCCTCGTCGGGAAGCCCGAACTCGCGCTTGACCCCCGCCGCGTCGAAACCCTCCATCGGCGCGGTGTCGAAGCCGTAAACTTCCGCCGCGTACATCAAGGTCGTGAAGGCGATCATCGTGTGGCGGTTGACCCACACGTCCTGCGGCATGCTCGAAACAAACTGCAGCGCGCCCTGCTTGTACTGCTCCACCGTGTCGAGGCTGCCCGCGCCGCGCTCCGCGCCCTCTCGAAACACCTCGTCCGCCGTCTGCTTCCAGTCCTCTTTCATCCCGACGGCGATCACGACGACCGGCGCTTGCCCGACCTTCGCCTGATTGAAGGCCACCGCTTGCAGACGCTTGCGATTCTCCTCTTCGCGCACCACGATGAAACGCCACGGCTGGAGGTTGTAGCCCGAAGGGGCTTGCAGCGCGAGTTGCAGGATCGCGTTCAGCGTCTCCTCCGGCACTTCGTCCGGCGCAAACTGGTTGGTGGCGCGGCGTTCGAGGATCGCCTGCGTCAACGGTTTCAGCGGTTCGCCGCCCGGCTGCGTCGCCGCTAGGTTCGTCGGTTTGTCTTGCATCGGATTGTCCTGTCCCTCTGTGGTCGTGTTTGATAAAGCTGCCAGACGCGAGATTGTAGCGCGAGACGCGGGCAAAGGGAAAAGCCGCGGGGCGTCCGGCTTGACAGCGGCGACGTTCAGGCGCGAACCTCTCCGGCGAAGATAACTCCACAGGGGAAGATAAATTTTTACATGAGCACACCGCACCCGCCGCGCATCGTCTCGCTGCTGCCCTCGGCCACGGAGATCGTCTGTGCGCTCG
>DASPJG010000788.1:5000-8725 GCA_035628755.1 Pyrinomonadaceae bacterium | reverse complement strand
CCGGGCGCGCTCGCGACGATGGCCTCGATGCCGCGCGAGGGCACTGCGCCGAGCGGGCGTTCGAGCAACGTCTGCGAGATGTTCGTGTCCGAAGAAGTCTTGTCGGCTTCGATGAGCGAAGCGTTTTCCGTGACGGTGACGGTTTCGTTGGGGGCGGCCACCGAGAGCGTGAAATCAATGCTGATCGGAATGGCCGTCTCAACGTCAATGGATTTTTCGACCGTCTGGAAACCCGCCGCCTCGACGCGTAGGGTGTAAATGTGGAAAGGAACGTTTAAGAACCTGTACTCGCCCTGCGCGCCGGTTTGCGCCGTCTGTTGATAGCCGCTCGTCGGGTTGATGATGTGCACGGACGCGCCCGGCACAAGCGCGCCGCCGGGGTCGCGGACAGTGCCCTGTACCGTGCCGATATGTGTCTGCCCCGGGGTTGCGATGCAGAAGGCTAACGCCAACACCGCGCTCAAGGTAAATCTATAAATGCTTTTACGAATCATAAGAGCCTCTCTTCAATGCTGAACGGCATATAAGCCGCCGGACGCCCGACCTGAAAACGCGCTCACGCCGGTTTTACAAACCGGGGCGAGGGCGAAAGGCTTCGAGCGTCCTGAATCTTTAATGCTTGGAGAACTTCGCCCGGACGATGAAGGTTGGCCGGACGAAAATGCGCTTAAAGAAGAGAAGCGAAGGGTGGAGCGCGCCCGCGCGAGGATTCATGCGGGGCGGAGTAGTCGTTGAAGTTTGCGGCGACTTGTTGGGCGACGTTCGCGGGCGGTTTAAGCTCAAAAGGCTTCGCGTGAAAAAGCCCGTGCGAGAGTTGCTGGTGAAACTGGCAGAGCAGGCAGGTTTTACCGGAGGGTAAAAGCCTCGCTGTCAGGTCAGCCTGCCGCGCGTCGTTGAGTATCTCTGTTCCGAGCGTCGAAACCGACGGCAGATAAACCGTGTGGCTATGAATCAGCCCGCACGTCGCCCCGTAAAAAATCAGGAAGAGAAGCAGACTGTTCAACGCCCGCAAGTATGGCTTGCGGCGGCGTTGAGACCCGTTTCTAATGTTGCTGGGCACTGCTTCGAGCATTGTGTTACAGTCGGAACAAAGGGAGCGTTGAGGGCAACTATAGACGCTCACGCGCACCAGTGTCAAAGAGACGCCTTCCCCATCAAGCAACCCGGTTCCCGCGCCGCCATCTCAGTCAAAGCATGCTTCAAGACGACCTGACCAGCGTACAGGAAATCATGCCGCTTTCGTGCGCCCGCCAACCCGCGCACCGCTCAAGATGGCGATTACGCCTCTGGTTTATTTGCGCGGCGTTCATTTTGATGTCGTGCCCGAATTTCGCCGCACACGCTCAGTCTATCCGCGCCCGGATCAGCATCGTTTCGCAGACGCCTCCGCGTGTCAGGGTGGAGGCCGAGCGCGCGAAAGGCACGAAGGCGTGGTCGTTTCGCAATGCATACGCCGGAATTAACGGTCTCGGTGAACGCATCGAGAAATTGTCTCTGTCCGACGCGCAGGGCGTCGAAATCGCCGCCCGCAAACTCGCCTCCGGGGAGTACGAAGCGGAGCGCGAGGCGACAAAGATCAACTACGAGCTAAAACTCGACCCGCCGCGCAGCACAAACGAAACTGCGCACGTTTCCTGGTTGACGGCTGCGCGCGGCGTGCTGATGCTTGGCGACCTGCTGCCGCTCCCATCATCACGCGCTGTGTTGAGTCTGACCCTCCCCGCCCAATGGAAGGTCGCCACCGTCGAAACTCGAAACGGCGACGGGCAATATGAAATTGAAGACGCCGAATCAGCTATCTTTTTCGTCGGGGCTGATCTGCGTACCACGCAAGCGAGCGTGAGCGGGATGGCGGTCACGTTCGCCACTGCGGGCGAATGGGCTTTCGCCGACGAAGATGCGTCGGGGGTTGTCCGCGACATCATCGAACGCCACACGCGAATCACGGGCGGAGTCCCGCGTAGAAATGCGTTGGTTGTGCTCGCGCCATTTCCTCAAACGGCGGACGCCTCGCGTTGGAGCGCGGAGACGCGCGGGGGGACGGTCTTCTTTCTCTCGGGACGTTCGGCATCGAAAGTCGCCGGGCTTGCGCGCCTGAGCGTCCCGCTGGCGCATGAGATTTTGCACCTCTGGGTTCCGAACGCTTTGGCGTTGAGCGGCGATTACGCCTGGTTCTACGAAGGCTTCACCGTCTATCAATCAACGCGCGTGAGCGTGGAACTCGGATATTTAACTTTTCAGGATTACCTCGATTCGCTGGCGCGCGCTTACGATAGTTATCTCGCGCTGCGCGGGCAAGATAAATATTCTCTGGTTGAAGCCTCCGCGCGCCGTTGGGACGGGAGCAGCGGTCTGGTTTATCACAAGGGAATGCTGGTGGCCGCGCTCTATGATCTGAATGTGAGGCAGAACAGCCGCGGGAAGCGCAGTCTTGACGATGTCTACCGCACCCTGTTTCGACAACGCCGAACGGGCGTTGAAAGCCGGGAAGGGAACTCTGCCGTGATCTCCGCGCTTGATAGCGTCGCGGGCGGAAGCGATTTCTCGCAACGCTATATAGAAAGCGCAAGCCCGCTCGATTTAACAACCGCCCTGAAGACGTTCGGCTTGAAGGTGGAACGCGAAGGGGCAAGAACTCGGATCAAGACAGCCGATCCGATTAGCCGCGCCCAACGCGATTTATTGCGTCAGATGGGCTACAATTAGAATGACTCTGGAATCCTTAGATTCCGGGTTCAACTGCAAATCGAAACTTGTTCCGGTGTGATCACTAATTCAGAGTTTCCCCGCACATATCGTAGACTTTGTACCTAGCATTCGTCGCATGAAAATTCCTGTCATCATCCACCATCTCAGTTTTAACTCTCTTCGAGTTTCCCGATATTTCCTCCTTTCGCTGCTGGCCGCTACATTCGCCTCTGCCGGTTGCACAACTCTCGCGAGTAAAACCGATACGGGAGTCGTGATTGCACGCCGCGCGCAGGTGCGGAGTTCGATTGCCGTCGTGGCGGCGGATTTGTCGGAGGTCGTGCGCGGCGATGTCGTGGATATTTTGGATTCGACGACGGCTGAGAACGGCGAGCGTTGGTTGCGCGTGCGAGCGCACGATGCGGAAAACACAGAAGGCTGGATCGAAGCACGCAACGTCATGCCGCAGGACTTGCTAGACCGCTCAGTTCAAGTGGCTGCGGAAGACAAAGACATCCCCGCCCAGGCCACCGGGCAGCTCAGGGCGAGCACGAATTTGCGTTCGTCGCCGGATCGAAGCGGAACGGAAAATATCTTGCTGAAGTTAGAAAGCGGCGCACATTTCGAGATCGTCGGATGGAAGCGCGTGCCAAAACCCAAAGCGTCTGAAACCACTGAGAGCGACGACGCCCCAAAGGCCGGCGCAGCCACACAAGGAGCAAATAAGCAGAAGAATAGCGGTGCGGAAAAGGAGGCGGAAGAGTTGAACGAACTCTGGTACAAAGTTAGGCTGCCGCGAGCTATTTCACCCGCGCCCGCTGGTTGGGTTTATGCCAAGCAGGTTGAGTTGACCGTGCCGAGCGACATCATCTTTTATCGTACCGGGCGCGAGTTTGTGGCCTGGCAAAGGCTCGACGACGCGCCCGATGCAGGGCAGTCCGCGCCGAAAGATAAGGACGCGGCAAAAGAAGTGCAGCCGGGCAGTTGGGTGATCCTGGAAAAGAGCAGTTCCAATACACCGAGTACTTTGGAAGACC
>DASPJG010000787.1:0-3318 GCA_035628755.1 Pyrinomonadaceae bacterium | reverse complement strand
AGCCCGCGCCCAACCCGCGCATCGAACTCCTGCGCAACTTCTGGACGGAAGCGAAATTCCGCAAGCGTCTCTGGTCGGACGCGGGCGCGGAATGACTTAGCGTCGAGGTGCGCCTTCATCCTGCGCCGCGCCCGGTTGCGTCTCGCTATCTTCGCACCCGCGCGCGATTCCCTATCCCAAACCGGCGGGCTTTGTTTTAGAATGTCGGGCGCGTCTTCCCGGCGTGCGCGGGTTCGCGGCGAGTTATCGCCCGCACCGCCCGCGACCTGTCAGCCAACACAAATTTCAGCGGAGACATTAATGCCCCCCACGAGTGTCGTATCAACAGCCGACAAAGAGCCTGCGCCCAAAACGCCCGCGCCCACCGCCAACTCCGATTACAAGTACTGGGCTTTCATCAGCTATAGCCACAGCGACGAGCAGTGGGCGCAGTGGTTGCACAAAGAGTTGGAGACTTACCGCGTGCCGCGTCGCCTCGTCGGGCGCACGAACGCTTTCGGCGCAGTGCCGCGACGCATCTTCCCGGTCTTTCGCGACCGCGAGGAACTGCCGGGCGCGTTCGATCTCGGCAGCAACCTGACGGACGCTCTGCGCCTGTCGCGCAACTTGATCGTGATCTGCTCGCCGCGCTCCGCCGCCTCACACTGGGTCAACGAAGAGATCAAACTTTACAAGTCAATGGGGCGCGAAGATCGTGTCCTGTGTCTCATCGTGGACGGCGAGCCGAACGCGAGCGACCGCCCGGAGTTGGGCATGCTGGAATGCTTCCCGCCCGCCCTGCGTTATCGCGTCAGCGCGGACGGCCAACTCACGGACATGCGCACCGAACCCATCGCCGCCGATGCGCGCAAGGGCAAGGACGGGCGCGAGAACGCCAAGCTGAAATTGCTGGCGGGCGTGCTCGGCGTCGGCTTCGACGAACTGAAGCAGCGCGAGCAGCGTCGCGTCCGCCAGCGACGCCTCCGCCTCGCGGCGTCCGTTTCGGCATCGCTCATCGTGCTGCTGCTGGTCTACGTCGCAATGGCCGACAAAGGGTTTGCCGTTCCCGGCGGCGACGCGGTGCGCGCGTTCTTCGACCGCCACGATGCGTCCGTGCTGCGCCCCGCCAGAGAGATGACGGAGATACGGCGCGCGGCTGCCCCTCTGCGTCGCCAGTTGTTCGACGCGCTCGCCGCCGGGCGCACCACGGAGGGCGACCTGCGCTGGATCAAGGCGACGCTCAAATCCGGTGCGAAATTGAACGTCGAAACGTGGAGCCATTCGCAATCGCTCTTCGCCATGTTCCGCATCCCCGAAGCGACGAACGAAGAGCTACGCGAGATGTTGCCCTATCTGGAAATGCCCTTCGCGCCCGGCGTGCCGGTGGAGCGAGACGGCGTCAAGTATGGCTGGACTTCGCATCAGGGCGATACGGACACGCTCGCCGAACCCGCCCTCTGGACGACCGCCGCGCTCGCCGCCGCGCTCGCCCGCCCCGGCCTGCTCAACGACGGCGAGCGCACGCGCCTGCTCGCGCACCTCGATTACACCCAGGAGGTCTTGAAACTTTACCGCCCGCTCGACAACGGCGGCTGGAACATGTTTCCACGGCAGAGAGACCCCGCGGAGGCCAACCCCTACACGACGACGCTCGCCCTTCTCACCCTGCTCGAACTGCGCCTCGCGGGGTTGCCGTGGGAAGGCAGCGCGTCGCGCCGCGACGAGTTGTTGGAGCGCACCGCGCAGTGGTTGGCCGATGACTACGACGAGACGACCACGCCGCCCGGCTGGCACGGCACGGGCGAAGGCGCGTATGAGACGTTCGACGGGCTGACGTTGCAAATCTACTCGCTGCTGCTGCGCGTGCAGGAAGAGACGGGCTATCAAGTGCCCGCCGCGATCATGCAAAACATTCCGCGCCATCTCGCTCAGGTGACCACGCGGAATTTCTCCTTCCCCATCGGGCGCGCGGAGTTTTCCGCCGTCTACGTTGACCACGAGGGGCGCGAGTCCACGGGCAAAGAGGGCGTCGGATTCCTCTGGCATCCGTGGGCGATTGACTGTGCCGAACGCTGGCTGCGCTGGGCTGAACAGAACGCGGTCGCGCCCGAACAGCGCGTCCACATCCGCCGCGCGCTCGGCTACATGGTCGTAGACCTCGGCGAGGAGGCCGTGCGGCGCGCGACCGCCGAATGGACTTTCATCCCGGCGGAGACGCTCTACGGGCTGACCGCCATCAAGCCGCTCTGAGCACGAACGCGCGCAACCGCCAGTCGCGCGCGGCTTTTGCAAGCGGCATCGGCAGGCAATGTTCGCAAAGCATGTTAGCGAAGAAGGGTGAAGGAGAAGTTTGTGGAATACAAACCGCGCCCCATTGACACGTCTCAGGTCAAGCTCCCCGAAGACGTGCTCGAACTGACCGAGTTGCTGGCGAAGAACACGCACGAAATCTGGGCGCGCCAGCGTCTCTCCGAGCACTGGCACTACGGCGCGCAGCGCGACGACAAACGCCTGGAGCATCCCGGCCTCGTCTCCTACGAAGAGTTGTCCGAAGTCGAGAAGCAGTACGACCGCAACACCGCCCTCGAAACTCTGAAGACCATCATCTCGCTCGGCTACCGCATTGAGCCGCCCGCCCGTTCCGCACACGCGGACGGCGCGCACGCGACGCCCGCGAGCGATATAAACGCCATCCTCGAAACTCTCAAGCAGCCCGGCGCGCTCGCTCTCGGCGACCTCCTTGCCATCTGGCAGGGGCACGACCCGGCGCGCTGGGCGCGCAGCGCGGAAATCTATCAACGCCTCGGCTCGCGCCTGCTGAAGCTCGGCGAGTTGCTTCTGGCCTACGACGTGGTTTCCGAAGGGTTGAAGTTCTGGCCGGACGACCTGCGCCTGCGTCAGCTACAGGCGCACGCCCTCACCCGCCTCGGCGCAACCGAGCGCGCCAACGCCCTGCTCCTCGCGCTCTACAACGAAGGACAGCGCGACGAAGAGACCGTCGGCATGCTCGCGCGCACGCACAAAGACCTCTGGCAGCAGGCGGACGACCCCGTCGAACGCGAGCGGCAGTTGCAACAGTCGTACAAGTTTTACGAAGAGGCTTACCGCCTGAGCGGCGGCTACTGGACGGGCATCAACGCCGCCACCATCGCCCTGCTCTCCGGGCGGCACGACCACGCGCGCGCGCTGGCCGCGGAAGTGCGCGAACTGTGTCTCGCGGAGTTGCGTCGGGCGGAAGAGACGGGCGCGGATCGTTACTGGACGCTAGCAACGCTTGGCGAGGCCGCGCTCATCTCCGAGGACTGGGCGGAAGCCGCGCGCCGCTACGACGAAGCGGTG
>DASPJG010000786.1:0-3790 GCA_035628755.1 Pyrinomonadaceae bacterium | reverse complement strand
GAGCGCGGGTAATCAACGGGTACGGGCCAACGGAGGCGACGACGTTCAGTTGTTGTCACGTGATGGAGCACAGCGCGGAGGTGGGCGAGAGCGTGTTGATCGGGCGACCGATTGCCAACACGCAGGCATACGTGCTGGATGAGAACTTAAAGGCTGTGCCCGCCGGGGTGGCCGGAGAGTTGTACATCGGCGGCGAGGGGTTGATGCGCGGGTACGTCAACGAGCCGGAGTTGACGGCGCAGCGGCTCGTGCCGCACCCGTATGCGAGCGTAGGCGGAGAGCGTTTGTACCGGACGGGAGATGTGGCGCGGTGGCTCGTGGACGGTCACTTGGAGTTTATCGGGAGAGCGGACAATCAGGTCAAGATACGCGGCTTCCGCATCGAGCCGGGCGAGGTGGAAACCGTGCTGTCGCAACACCCGTCTCTGCGCGAGGTGGCGGTGGTCGCACGCGCGAATGCCGCCGGTGACAAGAACCTGTTTGCTTATGTCGTGAAAAACAAGAAAGTGAGCGACGACGAGTTGCGGGATTTTCTCGCCGAAAGGTTGCCGTTTTACATGGTGCCGTCGTTGTTCGTGACGATGGAGAAGCTGCCGCTCACGCCGAACGGCAAGGTCAATCGCGCCACGCTTCCCATGCCGGAGAAAATGCGACCCGCTCTGGATGAGGAATTCGTCGCGCCCAGAAATCCCATCGAAAAGCAGGTGGCCGAAATCTGGTGCGAGGTGTTGGACATAGACCGCGTCGGGGTCAATGACAACTTTTTCAAACTGGGAGGCCATTCGCTGATGGCTACCAAGGTCGCCACACGGGTGCGTGAAGCGTTCCGTTTGGAACTCAGTCTAGGCCGAATCTTTGAAGCTCCGACGGTAGCCGAACTCGCCGCCATCATCGAGGAAGTGCAGAGCCGTCCGAGAAACATCAGCGATGCGGAGATTGAAAGAATGCCCAGACTGGATGAAGACCTGAGCAAGGTCTTGGCCGAACTGGCTAACCTCCCCGAGCAGGAGGCGCAATCTCTGCTGCTCAAGGAAATGAGCGCGGACAACAGCAACTCCAACAAATAAACGCCGCCCTCGCGGCTTCGTCCCGTCGAAACATCTCGCGCTCCTTCGTGCGCGAGATGTCGTACCAAATGATCTCTGTGCGCCCTTTGGCCGCGCCGCTTACGGCGACAACGAAACCGACTTCGGAGAAGACTCTCAGAGCGCGTCAACTGTTTTGCCGGTAAGCGAAAGCCCGGATCGTATCAATAATATTTCAAAGAGAAGTTAAGAATGGTAACGCCTGATATATCAGAATTGATCGCCGGTCTCTCGCCTGAAAAGCGCGCGCTGCTTGCGACGCACTTGAAGAACAAGGGGGCGAACCCGAACACTTTTCCGCTTTCATACGCGCAGGAAAGAATCTGGTTCATCCAGCATCTCGATCCCGGCAGTTCTCTCTACAACACGCCGTTCGCCGTGCGCCTCAACGGCGCGCTCGACGTGGCGGCGTTGGAGAAGGCCATCAATGAGGTCACGCGGCGACACGAGATATTGCGAAGCGTCTTCCCGCTCATTAACGGCGAGCCGGTGCAGGTGATCCGCCCGCCGCAGCCGCAGGCGTTGCCCGTCAGGGATTTGCGCGCGCTGCCGGAAAGCGAGCGGGAGAAAGAGGTGTTGCGGATCACGGTCGAAGAAGGACAAAAGCCGTTCGATCTTTCGCAGGAGCCTCCGGCGCGCACGCACCTGCTGCGGCTGAAAGACGACGAGCACGTCGTCGTGCGGATCGAGCATCACATCATCAGCGACGCCTCTTCGCAGGAAATCTTCGTGCGCGAAGTCGCCACGCTCTACGCCGCCTACGCCGACGGCAAGCCCTCCCCGCTCCCGGAACTGCCTCTCCAGTATGCGGACTATGCCGTCTGGCAGCGGAAGCGTTTGCAGGGCGAGGCGTTGGAACAACAACTCGACTACTGGAAGCGGCAGCTCGGTGGAAATATTCCTCTCCTGAACCTGCCGACCTACAAACCACGGCAGGCCGTCCAGAGCTATCGCGGCGCAATCGAGATGGACTTGTTCCCCGCGCGTCTCGCCAGCGAACTCGCGGAGTTGAGCCGCCGCGAAGGCGTCACCCTGTTCATCACCCTGCTGGCCGCCTTCCAGACCCTTTTGCATCGCTACAGTAACGAGAGCGACATCCCCGTGGGCACGCCGATTCTCAACCGCAACCGGGTCGAGTTTGAATCGCTGATGGGTTTCTTCGGCAACACGCTGGTGATGCGGACAGACCTTTCCGGCGACCCGACCTTCCGCGAGTTGCTCAGGCGCGAGCGCGAGGTGGCGCAGGGCGCATACGCGAATCAGGACGTGCCTTTCGAGAAGGTGGTGCGGGTCGCGCAGCCGGAGCGCAGCCTGAGTTACACGCCGCTCTTGCAGGTGATGTTCACGTTGCAGACCGCCTCCGAGGGCGTGCCGGACGTTGCCGGTCTGACATGGAGCCCGCTCAATATCGACACCGGGTCAGCCCGCTTCGATCTGATGCTGTCCATCGAGCAGACGCCGACGGAGATGGGCGTCATGTTGCAGTATGCGTCAGACCTCTTCACCGCCGAGACGAGCAGGCGGATGGTGGTGCACCTGCGAAATCTGCTCGAAGGCATCGCGCGCGACCCGGGACGGCGGCTGTCGGAATTCCCTCTGCTGTCGGAGACCGAGCGGCGGCAAATCCTGTCTGAGTGGAACGACACGGAGCGCGACTATGGTCAGCACAAGACCCTGCACGCGCTGCTCGCAGAGCAGGCCGCGCGCACGCCCGACGCGCCCGCGCTCACCCTGTCGGGGCAGCAACTCAGCTACGGCGAGTTGCATGCGCGCGCGAACCAACTGGCGCGCCACCTACAAACTCTCGGCGTGAAACCGGAAGTCAGGGTCGGCATCCTGATGGAACGCTCGCTCGAAATGGTGATCTCGCTGCTGGCGGTGCTCAAGGCCGGAGGGGCATACGTGCCGCTCGACCCGGCCTACCCGCAAGATCGTCTCGCCTTCATGCTCGAAGACTCGGACGTGCCCGTGTTGCTCACGCAGCAACACCTGCTCGGCACGTTGCCCGCGCACCACGCGACGGTCGTGGCGGTTGATTCCGCGTGGCCTCGTATCGCGCAGTTAGCCGCCGACGACATCGAAAGCGGGACGACCCCGGACAATCTCGCTTACGTGATCTACACCTCCGGCTCGACCGGGCTGCCGAAGGGCAGCATGATCGCGCATCGCGGCATCGTCAACCGGCTGCTCTGGATGCAGGAAGCCTATGGCCTGACGCCGTCCGAAACGGTCTTGCAGAAGACGCCTTTTAGTTTCGACGTTTCGGTCTGGGAGTTCTTCTGGCCGCTGCTGGTGGGGGCGCGGCTCGCGCTCGCCGTCCCCGGAGGGCATCAAGACACGGATTACCTGTTGCGGGTCATCAGGGAAGAGGCGGTGACGACGCTGCACTTCGTGCCCTCGATGTTGCAAGTGCTGCTGGAAGCCGAAGGCGTGGAGCAGTGCACCAGCCTGCGGCGCGTGATCTGTAGCGGCGAAGCCCTCTCGACCGAGTTGCAGCAGCGGTTCTTCGCGCGCTCGGCAGCGCAACTGCACAACCTCTACGGGCCGACGGAAGCTTCCGTGGACGTTACCTTCTGGGAGTGCCTGCGCGGGGACGAGCGTCCGAGCGTGCCGATTGGCCGCCCGATTGCAAACACGCAAATCTATCTGCTGGACGAGCACCTGCAACCCTTGCCGGTCGGCGTGGCCGGTGAACTCTACATCGG
>DASPJG010000785.1:0-4421 GCA_035628755.1 Pyrinomonadaceae bacterium | reverse complement strand
GAAGGCGCAGACCCCCGGCCACACCTTCGCCTGAAACTCGCGGCCATCCTTCGTCCGGTGAAAGAAATTCCCGGCACGGCCTTCCGTGTAGACCGAATAATTTTCGTCAACTTTGATTCCCGGATCAATGATGACGACGGTGCGGAAGCCGTCTCTCGATAAGTCGCCGAGCATCCGCGGCGGGTCGGGAAACTTCTGCCTGTCCCAGGTGAAGACGCGGTAGCCGTCCATGTAATCAATGTCGAGATAGATCACGTCGGCGGGAATCCGCCGCGAGCGAAAGCCGCGCGCGATGTCGCGCACGCGCGCTTCGGGAAAGTAAGAGTAGCGCGACTGTTGATAGCCGAGCGACCAGAGCGGCGGGAGCGGCATGCGCCCCGTCAACTCCGTGTAGTCGGCGAGCACTTTCTGCGGCGTGCGCTCGCGCCCGCCCGTAAAGACGTAGTAGTACAACTCGCCGCCCGCCGCCCCGAACGTGTAGCGGTGCGGGGCGGCGCGTCCCATGTCGAAATAGGTGCGATAGGTGTTGTCGAAAAACAGCCCGTAGGCGCGACCCTGCCGGAGCGCGATGAAGAACGGGATGGACTGGTAGATCGGATCAGTGCCCTGCGCGTAGGCGTAGGCGTCCGTGTTCCAGTTGACCATCACCTGCCCCTGCCGCGATGTGGGCAGAGCTTTCTCGCCGAAGCCGTAATAGAACTCCAACTCGTCGCGCCGCTTCGACGCTTCAATCGCACCGTTCTCAAGATCAAACGAAACAGGCCGCGCCGCGTCGTCTTCGACCACGACGTTCCCGCGCGCGTCGAGCACCGTCACCGTAAACGGGCGGCGGCGCACGATGATCTTCGCCCCTTCGCCGCGCGTCGTGATCTCGATTGCTTCGCGCGTCTCTCGAATCAAGGCCACCACGGTCTTTCGATCCCTCGGCCACGTCGCATACGAATAATCGCGCTCGAACACGCCGCGCGGCGCGGCACGCACGCGCACCACGTCCAGATCGAAAAACGTGACGGCGACGCGCGCGCCGCTCGACAATGTGAGCGTGACGCCGTTCGCCTCGCGCGCGACCGACGTGACATCGCCCGCCGCGCGCCATGCCGCACGCGCGTCGCTGGCCGCGATAGTAAGAGCGAACAGGAGCGCGCAGGCGAACGCGCGGACGCTTCCGCGCGTTGTGAGATGATGAACGTTGAGAGTCATGGTCTTAATGTCGTGCGGAGCAGGTTGTGCTCGGTGGTCGTCGTCCGCGCGTCTATTTCTCGTAGACGACGCGCCCGCCGAGAATGGTCATCACGGCTTCGGTCTGCAAAATCTCTTCGGGCTTAATGGTCAGCAGATCGCGCGAATGGACGGCCATGTCCGCGAGCATGCCCGGAACGATTTGGCCTTTCTGCGTCTCTTCAAAGGAGGCGTAGGCCGGTTCGGCTGTGTAGCAGCGGATGGCGTCGGCGATTGAGAGGCGTTCCTGCGGCCACCAGCCGCCCGCCGGTTCGCCTTCGGTGCTCTGGCGCGTGACGGCGGCGTAGAGGCCGAGATAGGGATTGAGAGGTTCGACCGGCCAATCCGTGCCGAAGGAGACGCGGACGCCGAACGAGCGCATCATGTGCCACGCATACGCGCCCTGCACGCGATACTCGCCGAGCCTGTCCTGCGCCCAACGCTTGTCCGAGATGGCATGCGACGGCTGCATCGAAGCGACGACGCCGAGGTCGCGGAAGCGCGCGAAGTCCGTCGGCGCGACGACCTGAGAGTGCTCGATGCGGTGGCGTCGGCGCGCGTGCTCCTGCTCTATCTCGCGCTTCATCCCGGCAATCTCTTCTCTGCTGGCCGATGAGTCCGCGACCAACGCGACGCCGGTGTCGTGCGGATTGCCGGTGGCCGCTTTGAAGCCGTCGAGCGCCATGCGGTTCGCGCGGTCGCCGATGGCGTGGAGGGCGATCTGAAACCCGGCGGCGTCGCGCTCGGCGATCATGCGCGTGAGTTCGGCGGGCGGGCGGCGCGGGATGCCGCTGTTGTTGGGGTCGTCCGAGAAGGGCGCGAGCATGGCGGCAGTGCGCGATCCCAGAGTGCCGTCAACGTAGCCTTTGAGCGCGGTCAGGCGAATAAGCAGCGGGTCAATCTTGAACGACGCAAACTCGGCGCGCTGTTGTTTCAACGTCTCGACCGTATCCTCGAAGTTCTGCCACTCGGCGACGCGCACGGTCAGTTTTCCCGCTTGCAGCAGTTCGCGGTAAAGCTCGGTTGCCTGATAGCCCGAGTTGTCGTGGATCGAAGTGATGCCGTAACGCCGCGCCTCTGCGAGCGCGCGCTCGGCGGCCTGCATGCGCTCGGCGCGCGAAGGCTCGGGCACGACGCGCCCGACGAGCGCGGCGGCGGTCTCTTTCAAAATGCCCGTCGGCTGCCCTGCGGCGTCGTGCAAAATCTCGCCGCCTTCGGGCGCGCGTGTCTCGCGCGTCACTCCGGCCTTCGAGAGCGCGAGCGTGTTCGTCCAACTGACGTGGCCGTCCACGCGCTGCACGAAGACCGGGTTGTTCGGGGCGACCGCATCGAGGTCTGCGCGCGTCGGCCACTGCCCGCCCCAGAGCGTGTGATCCCAACCGCGCCCGAGAATCCACGCACCCGGCGGCAGTTCGCGCACCTTCGCGGCGATGCGTTGCTGCGCCTCTGCGAGCGTCCGCGCGCCGACGAGTTCGACGCGCATGAGCGACAGGCCGCCGTTGATGAAATGGAGATGCGCGTCGTTGAAACCGGGCGTGACGAGACGACCGCGCAGGTCAATGGTGCGCGCGCCCGTATAATCGCGCCTGATGTCAGCGTTCGTGCCGACGGCGACGATGCGTCCATTTTCGACCGCGACGGCCTCGGCGATTGTGCCCCGCGCATCGGCGGTAAAAATCTTGCCGTTCATGAGGACGAGCGCGACGCGGCGTTGGGCGGGCGCGGCTCCGGCGCGCGAGCGATGCGCGGCGGTGGCGAGCAGCAGGGCGACGAGCGAGAGAGCGAGAGAGATGCGAAGTAGTTTCATAACGGGCGATTGGCATGTGCGCGTGAATGTGTTCGAGCGGCGATTGTTATATCATCAATGAAAGGGTTTTTACATTTCAATTAACGAGGGGGAGCAGTCTTGCTTGAGCGACGCGAGCCGGTAGCAAGCGGCTGCTCGACGGTCAACTTATGCGTGTACTTGTGACGGGCGGCGCGGGCTACATCGGCAGCGTCGTGACAGAAGAGTTGGTGCGCGACGGCCACGAGGTCGTCGTCTATGACAGTCTCTACAAAGGCCATCGCGGCGCGGTGGTCGAAGGCGCACAACTCGTCGAAGCGGATTTGATGGACGGCGAACGCCTGCGCCGCGCTTTCCGCGAGCAAGGCACGGAGGCCGTCATCCACATGGCGGCTGATTCGCTCGTCGGCGAGTCGGTCATGAACCCGTCCAAGTATTACCGCAACAACGTCGTCGCCGGACTCGTCCTGCTCGACGCGATGAACGAGTCGGGCGTGCGTCGCATCGTCTTCTCCTCGACCGCCGCCACCTACGGCGAACCGGAGAAGCAGCCCATCGAAGAGTCAGACCCGACCAACCCGACGAACACCTACGGCCAGACGAAACTCGCTTTCGAGCACGCGCTTCCGTGGTATGAACACGCTCACGGCATCCGCTACGCTTCGCTGCGCTACTTCAACGCGGCGGGCGCAACCGCCCGCTGCGGCGAGATGCACGACCCCGAAACCCACCTCATCCCCATCATCCTGCAAGCGGCGGCGGGCAAGCGCGAACGCGTCGAAATCTACGGCGAAGACTACCCGACGCGCGACGGCACATGCGTGCGCGACTACATACACGTCGTTGACCTCGCCCGCGCGCACATCCTCGCCCTCTCGATACTCGACACGCGCAGCGCGATCTATAACCTCGGTTGCGGCGGCGACGGCTACACGGTCAAAGAAGTGATCGACGTGGCGCGCGCCGTCACTGGACGCGAGATCGAAGTGCGCGTCGGCGCACGTCGCGCGGGCGATCCGGCCTTTCTCGTCGCCAGTTCCGCGCGCATCAAGACGGAACTCAACTGGTCGCCACAGTTCCAAGACCTGCGCCTCATCATCGAATCGGCGTGGCAGTGGATGCAGGCGCACCCGCACGGTTACGCGGAATAAGGCCGGGGCTTCGGGCAGTCGGCGGGAAGCTAAGTTGAGGGAAAACGAAGGCGGGCGGCTCTCTATGATGATTCACAGAGAGCCGCCCGTATTCGTTTGAGAGGCGGCGACGGCGCGCGCTCTTTCAAGGGACGCCGCAGCCGATCAGCGGAGCGGCTTCACGCGTCTCTGCGACGCCGCTTTTGACTTGGACGACTTCTTCGTGGCCGCGCTCTTGGTGGGGTCGGGCGCGAGTGCGACGGGCGTCGCCGCCGCTTCGACGTTGA
>DASPJG010000784.1:0-2350 GCA_035628755.1 Pyrinomonadaceae bacterium | reverse complement strand
ACGAACATCAAGGAGCGGCGCGAATGGCTGGCCGCCTTCAACGCGGGCGACGTGCTCGCGCTTGCCACGTCGAAGGTTTTGAACGAGGGCGTGAATATTCCTGCGGCTTCCGTCGCCATCGTCCTCTCCGGTTCGGGTTCGACGCGCGAACACATCCAGCGGCTTGGCCGCATCCTGCGCAAGCAGCCCGACAAAGAGGCGACGCTCTACGAGGTCGTCACCCTCGACACGACGGAAGAGGGCATTAGCCGCCGCCGCAGCGGCGAGCAGTTTCGCGCGAGCGCGGGACGCGGCGAAAGCCGGAGTTTACCGAGCGACCTGTAATCTATGTTGACCTCCGACCTCGCACTAAGCTGGCAGCGCGGCAATCAGATTCGCCCGCGCTATATCGAGACGGAAGACGAAGGCTGGCTCGCAGCCGCGTCTGCCCTGATCGAACTTTTCCGCGAGCATCATGGCTGCACGCGCGCCGAACTCGACGGCGCGCTCGAAGATTACGTCGGCACGGGGACGGACTACAAAATACTGCGCGGCCTGATCAAGTTGCTGCTGGATCGGACGGAGTTTGCGGCGGGCGTCGAAGTCGTTCCCGCGGATTTGCGCCGCGCGGTCTTCCTTAAGGCGCGCGGCGCGCATCCGGTGACGGGCGAGACGGAGCGCGCCGGGGTCATCGAAGCGGCGGGCGGGGAACTCGGCTGCGCGCCGGAGTTGGTGCGCGCGAACCTCTACGCGGATTTGCCGAAGAACCAGCGGCTCGTCGAGTTTGAAGAGACGGACGCGCGCTCGCTCGTGGAACTCTACAACGTGGCGCAGGCGCAGGCGTTGCTGTATCGCTCCGTGCGGATGCGCCTCAGCGTCGAGCCGCAGGCGGCGGAAGGTTACCGCGAACTCTTCGGCGCGATTAAAGCCTACCGCCTGATCCACACGATCAAAGGGACTCCGGCGCAGGGTTACGAAATCGATCTCGACGGCCCCGTCTCCATGTTTCATCGCTCGCAGAAGTACGGCATCCAGATGGCCGTCTTTCTGCCCGCGCTCCTGTTGTGCAAGGGCTGGCGCATGCGCGCCGAGATCGCGCAGCGGCCACATGGCACGGCCTACTTCGAGATGGAAAGCGAGCGGCACAATTTGCGCTCGCACTACCTGACGGTGACGCCATACGAAAATCCGGTGAGGGAAAAGTTGTTGACCGCGTGGGCGCGTTTCGAGAGCGAGTGGACGCTGGAAGCGAGCGGCGAGATCATCAACCTCGGCGCGGGCGCGTTCATCCCCGACTTCGTGCTGCGCCACAGAGAAGGGCGGCAAGTCTATCTGGAGATTTTAGGTTTCTGGACGCCGCCGCATCTGAAAGAACGGCTGCGAGAGTTTGAGGGGAGCGGGTTTCAAGATTACCTGCTCGCCGCGTGGGAGGAACTGCGCGGCAGCCGCGAGCCTCTGGTCGCCGCGCCCGCGCACACGATCATCTTCAAGCGTTCGCTCGACCCGGCGACGGTGGAGTTGGCGGCTAATAAACTGCTTACGGAAGGCTGAAGGGGCGCGATGAAAACTTTCAACCTGTGCCTGCTGGGTTTCGGCAACGTCGGGCGCGCGCTCGTGCGCCTGCTGGGCGAAAAGTCTGCGGAGATGCGCGAGGGGTACGGCATCGAGTGGCGCATTACGGGCGTGGCGACGCGGCGGATGGGTTGGCTCGCGGCGGCGCAAGGGTTGCCGGTCGAGTCGCTGCTCCGGGCGGGAGAGTTCGCGGCAGGCGCATCGCGGCAGGAGGGCGAGCCGCCGTCGCCCGCGAACGTGCGCGAGTGGCTCGCGGCGGCGCGGTGCGATGTGATGTTTGAGATCACGTCGCTCGAACCGCTGACAGGCCAGCCCGCCGTCGAGCATGTGCGCGCCGCTTTGGAGGCGGGTGCACACGCGGTCACGGCGAATAAAGGCACAATCGTTCATGCCTATCGTGAATTGCGCGCGCTCGCCGGGGCGCGTGGCCGCCGTTTCCTGTTCGACGCGACGGTGGCCGACATGCCCGTCTTCTCGCTCTTCCGCGAATGCCTTCCCGCTGCCCGCCTCCGCGCCTTCCGCGGCATCTTCAACTCGACGACCAACATCATTCTCGAAGAGTTGGAGCAGGGGCGCACGTTTGCAGAGGGCGTGCGGCACGCGCAAAGCCTCGGCGTCACGGAGACCGACCCGGCTTACGACGTTGACGGCTGGGACGCGGCGGTGAAGACGTGCGCGCTGGCGACCGTGTTGATGGACGCGCCCCTGCGGCTCGACCAGATCGAGAGGGAAGGGATTAGCGGTCTGGACGCGGAGAGCGTGCGCGCGGCGCGTGCGGCGGGCAGACCTTACAAACTCG
>DASPJG010000783.1:0-2985 GCA_035628755.1 Pyrinomonadaceae bacterium | reverse complement strand
TCGTGCCGGTCGCTTGATCAAAAGTCCCGTTCGTCCAGACGACAGTGGAGAAGCGGTAGTTAGGCCCGAAGGCTTGCAGGGCATGGAAGGCGGTGGCGAGTTTGACGACCGAGGCCGGGTTGTACTGCTGGTTCGCCGCCTGCTCCATCACGACTTTCCCGTCGAGCGTCTCGACCAGTACGCCCTGCGTGTAGAAAGCGGGCGTCGGCTGTGGCTGCGCGGCCACATCGCTTGCGATAACGGGCGACGAGGTGGCGGGCGGCGTCTCCGGCCAGGTGGACACGACGAAGGGCGTCGCGGACGGCTGCGCCGCGGGCGTATAGTCGTCCTGCGCCGCCGCGCCCGCCGATAACGAGAGCAACAACCCCGATGCTAAGAACAATTGTCTGACTTTTGATCTGAACATTCTTATCCTTTACCAATTGTTAGGGGGCGATTGCATGATAGCACGGAGAGAGCCGTTCGGGTTCGCGCCCTTCGGAGGGAGTGTGAGCGCGAAATGTAAGATGCTCTCAAGCCGCGTGGGGGATGTATCCGGTGCTACCTTCAGATAAAAGCCGAAGCCCGCGAAAATTCCAAACGGCAAACTCGTTGACAAGGCCGCGAACGCGCTCCTAAAATTCGACTCGTTGATCGCGCCCTCGCAATTGACAATCCCGCAACCGTCAACCGTAAACAGTGCGTCGAGACCAACAGCCCGTCACCATCGAGCGGATTCGTGAGACACACGCGGCGCGCGCCGGGGACATTCGCCGCCGCCTCGCGGAGTTTCAAGAGGTGTGGCGGGAATCGTCAGACGAACGCTTGTGGGAAGAGTTGGTCTTCTGCATCTTCACGGCGGGGGCGTCGGCGCGCATGGGCTTGCGCTCCGTCGAGGCGGTGCGCGGGCTGCTGGCCGAAGGCTCGCACGAGGAACTGGCTCGCGCGCTCGACAAGAAGCACCGTTACCCGAACTCGCGCTCCGGTTACATCGTCGTCACGCGCGACTATCTGCGCGAAAACTGCGGGATGCGCCTGCGCGAGCGATTGGAGAGCTTCGACGATCCGCACGCGCGCCGCGACTGGCTCGCGCGCGAACGGCGCATCAAGGGTCTCGGATATAAAGAGGCGAGCCACTACCTGCGCAACGTCGGTTTTCGCGGTTACGCCATCCTCGACAAGCACATCCTGCGCAGTCTCGCCGAACTCGGCGTGCTCGAATCTCCGACACCGCCGACAACCCGCGCACGCTACCTTGTCATCGAAGAGGCACTTAAAAGGTTTGCCTCGCGCCTCGCCATAGATTTCGACGAACTCGACCTTGTACTGTGGTCTATGAAGACCGGAGAAATTCTGAAATAGCGATGAGGGCGGAGGGACGAAGGATGAAATAAGAACTAAAGCTACCTATCCGGCTTGAACGCTTCGTGATTCATCCCTCATCTCTCCGCCCTATCGCATCCGTAGGGGGTGGCCGAAAAATGAAAAAACTGAGCCGTGCGTTGTGGGGCAGTTTGGCTGCTCTGTGTGTGTGTGTGGCGTTGGGCGGCGAGGACGCAAGGGCGGCGGCGCCGTTCGGGGGTGGCGACAAGAATCGGGAGAAAGCGGCGCGCGCCCTGCGTGAGGGCGAATTTGAAACCGCCGAGAAGATTTATCGCGCGCTGGTCGAGAAAGACCCGAAGAACGTGGCGGCGCGTCTGGGTTTGAGTTTCGCCTTGCTGAAGCTACGCAACTTGCGCGACGCCTACGACCACGCCGCGCGCGTGCTCGCCCTCGATCCGACTTCGGCGCGCGCGCACGCGCTCCTGGGTTCGGCTCTCTTGGCCTCCGGCGATTTCAAACTCTCCATCGAAGAGTTTCGCACCGCGCTCGCCTTCAAAGACGACGAGGCGTTGGCGATTGCGGGGCTTTCGCTGATCAACCTCTACGAGAACCGCACCGGCATCGCGCTGGCGGGCTTGCGCCGCGCGGTCTATCTCGAACCCAACGAACCCGATTACGTCTTCTCCTTCGCGCAGGCGGCGGCGCGCTCCGAACGCTACCGCGAGGCAGCCGACGCCTACGAGGATTTTCTACGCATCGCCCCGCGCACCGACGCGGATCGCCGCGCGCGCATACGCGGCCTCATCAGCTTCCTCCGCTACCTCGGCGCGCAACGCCAACTCTACGTGACTGGCGGCGCGGCGCAAGCCACCTTCCCGTTTGAACTCGTCAACAGCCGCCCAATCATCAACGTGCGCATCAACGGCTCGAAGACGCCGCTGCGCTTCGTTGTGGATACGGGTTCGGGCATGTGCGTCCTCTCGACGCAGACGGCTGAGCGGATGAACATCAAGCCGGTCGCGCGGGGCGGCCTCGCGCGCGCTGTCGGCGGCGGTGGCCGGTTCGAGATCGTCTACGGCTTCCTCTCGTTGCTGCAAATGGGCGACGTGCGCGTCGAGAACGTGCCGGTTTACATCCGCCACTTTCACAACCAGCAGGAGACCGTGGACGGCTACATCGGCCTCTCCGTCCTCGCCAAATATATCGCTTCGGTTGACTACAGCACGCAGCAGATGACGCTCGTGCGCCAGTCCGAGCGACCCACGCAGGCGCGCGCCTTCGACAACGCGGTCGTGCCCCCCAACCTGACTCACGTCGAGCCGGACAGGGACGCGCAGCCCTCGGTCGCTACGCTCTCCGCCCCGCTCGCAGCCGCCGCGCCCAAACTCACCCGCCCGCCCGCGCAACCCGACGCGAACCGCAGTTATGAAGTTCCGATCCGTTCCACGTCGAGCGGGTTCTGGAGTAGCCCGGTCTTGCTGGAGGGGATCGAAAAGCCGCTCAACTTCATCGTTGACACGGGCGCGAGCATCTCCGTCATCTCGCAGGCACTCGCCAAGACCGAAGACATGACGCGCTTCGAGCAGAAGACGCGGCTCAAAGTTTTCGGCGCGGCGGGCGTCACGGAAGACGTGGTCACGCTCCTTTTGCCGCGCGTCTCGCTCGGTGATTACACGCACGCGA
>DASPJG010000782.1:0-14965 GCA_035628755.1 Pyrinomonadaceae bacterium | reverse complement strand
GCCGACCGAGCCCTGGCCGTAGTTCGTGCTCAGCAGGTCGAGCTTGCCGTCGCGGTTCACGTCCGCGGCCGCCAGGCCGGTCGGCGTGGGGCCGGCGGCCACGTTGACGGCCGGGGCGAACGTGCCGTCCCCGTTGCCGAGGACCACGCCGACGGTGCCGCCCCCCTGGTTGGTGACGGCGAAGTCGAGGGCGCCGTCGCGGTTGAAGTCGCCGACGGCGATACTCGACATCCCCGTCCCGACTTCGATTTCACGCGCGGGTTGAAACGTGCCGTCGCCCAGCCCGAGCACCACGGAAATCGTCCGCCCGACGGTGCAGGGCGCGGTGTGGCAGGCGACCTGATGTGCGAGAACGACATCGAGCCGCCCGTCGTTGTCGAGATCGGTGGCGACGACGGCGGGCGAATCAAAGCCTGAGGTATTGGGAAAGTTCACGGGCGGGTTAAACGTGCCGTCGCCGTTGCCCGTCAGCAGAGAGAAGCTGATCTGCGGATCGTTAACGGTGTAGATTAAATCTGTTCTTCCATCCCCGTTGAAGTCGCCGGTTGCGGCGTCTTGGCTCCAGTTTGCCAACGGGTATTCGACCTTCGCACGAAACGTGCCGTCGCCGTTGCCCAACATGATGCCCGCGGATTGCCCCCCTGCGCCCGCGAGATCGAGCCTGCCGTCGCCGTTGAAGTCTCCGACGACGTTTCTGTTCCCCAGCAGGGGATAATTCGTTCCGGTGAAAGTCGCCGATTGAGCAAAGACGCTGCCGGCGGTGAAAAGCGACATGACACCGACGACAAGTAGAGTTGCTTGCAGATAACGCGCTGTCTGGTTGCGCTTAACGACTCGCATTTGTTCGATCTCCTTCTATAGAACCGAGCGACGACGCGCTCGAAGATAGATTCAGAAATCATGCATCGTCGGGATAACTTGGTGGGGGATGGCGTAAAATATGCCGACTATCACGATTGAGTCAATGGGTTTATTACAACCCGCAAGTTCCACAGCAGACACATGCTTTTAGTGCAAGAAGTTTCTTACGACGCAGCATCTTCCGCGTCGAGCGGCTTGCTTTCCAGATTCCGGTTAGCAGGCCCCTGTATCACCTTTCCGTCGTAGTTGAACCGCGAACCGTGGCACGGGCAGTCCCAGGATTTCTCCGCGCTGTTCCAGTGCACGATGCAGCCCATGTGCGTGCAGACGGCGGAGCAGGAGTAGACTTTGCCCCCGTCATCTTTATAGATTGCGACTCTTTCTCCCTTCCACTCAACCACCGACCCGCCGCCGGTAGGGAGGTCACCTAAATCATTCAACTCCGGCGTCGAGATGCGGTCGGACATGAACTCTTGAGCCACGTTCATGTTCTCGCGGATGAAATCGCGCGCCGAGGTCACCGGCTTGAAGCGCGAAGGGTCGAATAATTTTATCCAGTGGTTATCACGCCCGAGAATCATGTCGCTGAGAAGTTGTGCGGCGACGTGACTGTTGGTCATGCCCCAGCCCGCGAAGCCGGTAGCGACATAGAGGCGCTCTGACCCCGAACTGAGTTTCCCGATGTAAGGCACTTTGTCGACCGTGTTGTTGTCCTGCGTAGACCAGCGAAACTCCACGGAGGCCACGTCGAAGTTGGCGCGCGCCCACTGCTCAAGCCTCTGGTAACGCTCACGGATGTCGCCGCCTTGCCCGGTCTTGTGGTGCTCGCCGCCGAGCATCACGATCTCGCCTCCTTCGTATGGGTTGTTGCGGATCGAGTTGTGCGGCGTGCCCGTGCTCACGTACATGCCTTGCGGGACGGGACTGTTCAGGCGACAGCCCAGAACGTAGGAGCGCGTCGGGTACATCGCGGCAAAGTAGATGTTCGGGTCTGGGTAGGGGAAATGTGTGGCGACCACCACCGAGCGCGCCTTGAGCGTGCCGTGTTCAGTTTTGACGAGGCACGGATCGGCGTCTTCAACGTCGAGCACGCGTGTCTGCTCGAAAACGTGGCTGCCGCCGCCCGGAATTTGTTCCGCCAGCGCGAGCAGGTACTTGCGCGGGTGGAATTGCGCCTGATTATCAAACCTGACCGCCGCCCTCACCGGAAACGGCAGGTCGGTTTCCTCCGTGTAAGAGGCGGGCAGCCCCAACTTCTTCGCCGCATCCACTTCCCGCGTGATCTGCTCCAACTCCTGTTCGTCCAGCGTGTAGGTGTAGGCCGGGGCGCGCCTGAAGTCGCAGTCAATATTAAGCTGCGCGACGAGCGAGGCAATCAACTCTTTGGCCGACTCCTGTGCGTCCGCATAGATGCGCGCCTTCTCCTCGCCGAACTCCGAGATGAGGTGATCGTAGATGAGACCGTGCAGCGAGGTGATCTTCGCCGTGGTGTTGCCCGTGACGCTTTGCACGACGCGACCCGCTTCTACGACAGCGACCGTCGCCCCTGCCTGTTTCAACAGGTAGGCCGTCGCGATGCCTGCAATGCCCCCGCCTATCACGGCCACGTCCACGGAGAGGTCGCCCGCCAGCGCGGGGAAGTTGGTTTCGGGCGTGGTGGCTATCCAGAGCGAGACGGGCTTGCCCGGAAGATCGCTGCCTTCGGCAACGTTGCCGAGTTCGACAAAATCCATGATGAAATTTCTCCCTTAAGTTTCTATAGTGGTCGTCAGAACAACTCGTTCAGCTTGTCGCGGAAGATGGTTGAAGCGATCTTGCCGCCCGCGGGCTGGCCTTTCGCCAGAGCTTCCGCGAAATGCAACGCCTGTTCTGCGCTGAGTCTGGCGGGCATCGGCGGCTCGAACGGATCAACCAGCACCTCGACGACCGCCGCCTGCCCTGAAGAGAGCGCACGTTCCAGCGCAGGGCGTATCTCTTCCGGCCTCTCCACGGTGATGCCGACGCCGCCGCACGCCGCCGCGAATTTTGCGAAATCGGGGTTGTGCAACTCGCAGCCGTATTCGGGATTGCCGAGAAAAACGATCTGCTCCCACTTGATCTGGCCTAACGTGTTGTTCTTGATGATCACGACCGTGATGGGCAGTTTATATTTGACCGCCGTCAGAAACTCTCCCATCAGCATCGTGAAACCGCCGTCGCCGATGAAGGCTATTGATTGCCGGTCGGGAAACGCCAGTTTGGCGGCAATCGCATAGGGCAGCGCGCAGGCCATCGTCGAGAGATTGCCCGAGCAACTGAACTTCTGCTCTGCCCTGATCTTAAACTGGCGCGCGATCCAGATCGTGTTCGTGCCGGAATCCGCCGAGATGATCGCGTCGTCCGCCGCCAGTTCCGATAGCTCCCATGCGACGCGCTGCGGCTTAATCGGCACGTCGTCGCGCTCCGCCCGCGCGCGCATCAGTTCCCACCACTCTTTCATGCCTGCCTGCGCCTGCTCTAAAAATGTCCGATCTTCCTTGCGTTCGATAAACTTGGAAAGCGCGCTGAGCGTGGGCTTGGCGTTGCCCACCAGACCGACTTCGACCGGGTAGCGCAGCCCGATGCGATCCGGCTTGTCGTCGATCTGCACGCCCCTCGCCTGTTCCGGCTTCGGCAGGTATTCCATGTAAGGGAAAGAAGAACCGACGATGAGCAGCGCGTCGCACTGTTCCATCGCCTCCTCCGAGGGCTTAGTGCCCAAGAGTCCTATGCCGCCCGTCGTCAACGAGTGATCGTCGGGCAAGACGGCTTTACCGAGCAGAGCCTTGACTACCGGCGCGCCGATTTTGTCAGCCAACTCGATCACCTCGTCCGTCGCGCCGAGCGCGCCCTGCCCGACGAGTATCACCGGCTTCTTCGCTTCGTTGAGGATCAGAGCCGCGAGTCGCAATTCATCTTCGGGCGGGACGGCCAGAGGGGCTGACCAGCGGCTCGACGTATGCCCGCGCCGCTTGTGCATGGAGGTCTTGCCGGAGGGTTCTTTCTCCTGATAATCGACGGGGAAGGTGATGTGTGCGACGCCCCTGTGATTGAGCGCGTGGCGGCACGCCTCGTCAACCAGCATCGCGACCTGATTGGGATTGATGACCTCCTGATTGTAGCAACTCACATCTTCAAAGAGGAGCATCATGTTGATCTCCTGCTGGTAGTTGCTGCCTTTGAGATCGGAATAGGTCTGGCCGGTGATGGCGAGGACGGGAGCTTGATCGAGTTTGGCGTCGTAGAGGCCGTTCAGGAGGTGGATGCCGCCGGGGCCGGAGGTGGCGAGGCAGCACCCTAGACGGCCAGTGTACTTGGCGTAGGCGCAGGCCATGAAGGCCGCAGCCTCTTCATGGCGCACCTGTATGAAGCGCACGCGGTCTTGCCGAGTGCGCAACGCTTCCATGATCCCGTTGATGCCGTCTCCGGGGATACCGAAGACGGTGTCCACGCCCCAATCAAGGATGCCCTCAACGAGTACGTCTGCGGCTGTCCGTGCCATCGCCCTTCTCCTAACTGTCGGCTTGCTCGTCACCCGTCGGCCATGCCGGGATCGGCGGCCTCGCGGATTTCGTCCGGGTTCGCCGGATCGAGAAAGAACTTCATGCCTTAGTTTCCCTTGTCCGCACCGGTTCAGGACAGGTATTTCACAAACATCAACCTTGCATGTTCCAGCCTCAAATACCCTCTCCGGGTTGAACACATTTTTTCTGCCGGGTAGTTTTTCTTTTAAGATACGCCTTTCCCGTAATAAGTCAATAAGTTTCTTGATTTATTACGGGTTTAAATTTATCAATCTATATTTCCGAGGCGCGCACGCGGGTGGGCGGGCGCGAAAAAGGCGCGAAAAGGCGAGAGTGGACGCGGAAACCTCGCAAGGTTCCGCGTCCACTCTCGCCTTTTTTTACCGGAAGCTGCTCCGGCCTACCTGTGATCCGGCTTACCTGTCGGCGACCTGACCGCCGCCCGTCTTGAGTTGCTTGAGCAACTCTTCGACGGCGACTTCGAGTTGGCGGTCGCGTCCGGCGAGGGTTTCTTCGGGCGTGTTGTCGACAAGTATGTCGGGACGGACGCCCGTGTTCTCCATGTTGGTTTGCTGTTTGTCGGCGAGGTAGACGCCGATGCCGGGCGTGCGCACGGTCGAGCCGTCAATGAGCGTATAGCTGCCCGTGCCGATGACCGCGCCCATCGTCGGCGTGCCGATCACTTTGCCTAAACCGAGCGCGCGGAAGCCCGCCGGGAACATCTCCGCGTTCGAGGCCGAACGCCAGTTTTGCAGGACGACCTTCGGGCCGAAGAAGCCGCCGAAGGGTCGCGTCGTCGCCTCCGTGCCGCGCGGCTGCCACACTTGATACTGGCGTTGGACGAGTATGCCGAGCAACTCCTGTTCGATGTTGCCGCCGCCGTTCCAGCGTTGATCTATGACCATCGCCTCCTTGTCGCGATACTCGCGCAGTTCCTTCTCGAACTTGCGCAGGCTCGGCTGGTTCATCGCCTGAATGTGGATGTAGCCGACGCGCCCGTTCGAGAGTTTCGACACCAGTGCGCGCCGCTCCTTGACCCAACGCTCGTAGCGGAGTTGGCCGTAGTTGCCCATCGAGACGGGTTCGATGCGCGTGCGCCACGCGCCGTCTTCCATCGCCTTGTTGTTGAAGGTGACGGCGACCTTGCGGTTGAGACGGTAGTTAAGGTGCTGCCAGTATTCGTCGCCCGCGCGCACGGGCTTGCCGTCGATGGCGAGAAGATAATCGCCGACCGAGACCTTGACCCAGTCCTTGTCCGAAGGGCCGTCTTCATAGACGTGCGTGACGCGATAACGACCCGCCTGCGCATCCGGTTCGAGTTCGAGGCCGAGGTGGCCGGTCGCGGCCGCGCCCGGCTCGCGCCCGCCCGGCGGCGGGGCGGCTCCGGTGTGCGAAGCGTTCAGTTCGCCGATCATCTCGTTGATGATGTTGAGCAGTTCCTGCCGGTCGCCGACGTATTCGACGAGCGGGCGATACTTGGCGCGCATCGCGTCCCAGTTTGTGCCGTGCATCTTCGCATCGTAGAAACGGTACTTCATCGTGCGCCATGCGTCGTCGAACATCTCCGCCCATTCGGCGGGACGATCAATCTTGACCTTCGCAGTGAAGTTGATGCGGCGACGCTGCGCGGGCGCGGCGGTCGTGGTGGGCGGCGCGCTCGAAGCTGACGCTCCCGGCGGGAGCGGCGGCGGCATCGGGATTGAATAAACGAAGTTGCCTTCCTGAAAGAAGAGCGTGCGGTTGTCGCGCGAGACGTTCAGGTTCGAGACGCCGCCGCCGCCGAAGCCACCGCCGCCGCCCTGCCCCGCGCCGTCCGTCGGGGGCGTGCCCGCGGTGAGGCGCGTGAGACGCTTGCCGTCTTCCTGAATCGAATAGACGACAGGGACGTTTGCCGCCGCGGACAGTTCGCTGGTGACGAAAACGACGGTCTTGCTGTCGGGCGAGATGTTGTAGCTCGTGACGGCGAAAGGCATGCGCGTCAACTGGCGCGTGCGCCGCTTGAGTCCTACCCAATCAATGTTGACCGGCTTCGGCGCGGGTCTCTGCGCTGGATTCATGCGCGCCGCGCCCGCGCCTTCCGCGCCCGCTTCGCCGGAAGGTCTCTGAGCTGCAGCTTGCGCGGCTTCCTGCTCGGCGCGTTCTTCGGGATCGTCCGGGTCGCGCTCAAGCCGTTCGAGCATGACCGAGTAGACTTGCACGGAGGTCAGCGAACTGAAGCTGCTCTGGTCAACACGCTGGAAATAGAGTTTCTTCCCGTCGGGCGAGAAGCGCGCGTTAACCTCGTTGAAAGAGTCGAAGGAGACTTTCCGCTCCTCGCCGCCGCCCGCAGGGGCGATGTAGATGTCGCTGTTGCGCGTGAAGTCGGGCTTGGAATAGGCGATCCACTTGCCGTCGGGCGACCAAGAGGGCGCGCCGATGTTGCCATAACGCGATGCGCTGATCTCCTGCGCCTGTTTGCTCGCAACCGTGACGACGCGGAGCTTGTTGTCGGAAGCCGTGAAGGCGATCTGCGTCGAGTCGGGCGACCAGGAGTAGCCGAGTTTGAGTTCGTCAAGGTCTGTGATCTTCTGCGCCTCGCCCGCGCCATCCGTGGCGATGACGTAGAGTTCCTCGCGCCCGCTGCGGTCTGAGACAAACGCGATCCACTTGCCGTCGGGCGAGTATTCGACGTTGCGGTCGCGGAACGGGCTATCGGTCAACTGGCGCAAATCGCCCTCTTCGACGGGCGCGGTGAAAACTTCGCCGTGGATGGAGAGGACGATGCGGCGCGAGTTGGGCGCAAGCCCGTAGTCGTCAACCTGCGAAGCGAAGTCGCGCACCTCGCTCAGGCTTTCCTGCGTCTCGGCGGCGATGTCGAGTTTGATCGGCGTGACCCGCTTTGACGAAACATCGAGTTTTGCGATGCCGAAGTCGTGCTCGAAGACGATGGTCTTGCCGTCGTTGCTGATGGCCGGCCAGCGCACGTCGCCCGTCTTGAACGTCGTCACTTGCGCCGCCTTGCCGCCCGCTTCCGGGACGCGCCAGATGTTCGTGAGGCCGCCGCCTTCGCGGTCGCTGACGAAATAGATGTGGCCGTCGCGCGCCCACATCGGCCACGAGTCCAGCCCCTCGAAGTCCGTCAGGTTCGTGAAGCGTTTCGACGCGGCATCCATCACCACCACGTCCGACTGCATCGAGCCGCGATAGAACTTGCGCCAGTAAGCCTGCGCCTTCTGGTTATAGGCGATGCGCCGCCCGTCGGGCGAGTAAGAGCCTTGCACGCCCATGTCTACGCCCGCGTTGGCGGGCATCCCGCCGTCCGTGCCGATGGTGTAGAGGCGCGGCGTGAAGTCCTCGCCGCGATTCGATGAGAAGAGGATGCTGCGGCCATCGGGTGTCCAGTTCAAGACCGAGTCGTCGGCTGAATGAGAAGTCAACTGCTTCACCGTGCCGCCGGCGGACGACATGATGAACACGTCGAGGTTGCCGTTGCGGTCGCTCGAAAAAGCGATCCACTTGCCGTCGGGCGAAAAACGCGGATACACGTCGCGCGCCTTGTGGACGGTGAGACGCTGGATGTTCTGCCCCGTCTCATCCGCCGTCCAGATGTCGCCCAGATAGCCGAACGCGACGCGCCCCTGATGATAGTGCGGGTAGCGCACGAGCCTCGCCTCTTTCGCCGTGGCGACGGCGGAGGCAACGAAGAGAAACGCGATTGCGGAGAGGTAAATTTTCTTCATCATTTTTTCCAGACAGTTAAGAGAGGTAAAGGCCGCTCGACTACGGAGACGGGCGCGACAAGGCTGCTTCGGGCAGCGACAACTTTGCTTCTTTAGTTCGGACAGGAAATTCTTTAAGCGTCCTTTTGCGGACACGTTGCAGGATTAGCTCGGGCATTGTAATTAAAACGCCGCGCGAACGCTAATCTTACGAGCGACGGCGGGAAAAGTTCTTCCCCACGCTATTCCCGCACGATCAATTTCGCCGCGGGCAACATCGCGCCGCGCCCCCTGTGCTGCCAGCAGCGACCCGTGCCGCGCACGCGCCGCGAACAGGGCGTCCCGCGTTGCGTGCGCGCGCCGCAGATGGAGACGATTTCGGCTGGATCGGTCGGTCGTTCCGTCTCCGTGCCGTCCGCGCCGTAGGCGTGCGCGTGCGCCTCCGTCGTCGCGCCTGTCCCTCTGCCCTGCGTGGTTGAAAGTTGCGACGCGAGCGGCGGCGTCGAGGGCGGCAGCGCGCCGCGTTCGATGACGAGCGGCGGGGGCGCGGGTCGCATCGCGCGCCCGGCGGCGTAGCCCGCAACCAGCAGCGCGACGCACGCGACGAGCGGCTTGGCGATGCGACCGCGTCGAAACCTCCCGGCGCACCCGGCGCAAAAACGGCGACTCGTCCACACGCGCCAGCGCACGCGGGCAACGCGCCCGCCGCACTCCGCGCAGAAGTTCGGCTTGTACATGGTTCGGAAATCTCCCCGCGTATGAGGACGCGCCGCCGTTGCTGCTGTGAGTTATGGCGCGCCGCTAAAAGAGACCGGGCGTTCAAGGCTTTTAAGAGAGACCGGGCGTTCAAGGCTTTGAGGCGAGCGTCAACGCCTGCAAGCGTGAAACGTTCAAGCCTTTGTCTGCCGGTGCGGCGGATTATTGTCGAACCGAACGCCCGCGCGCAAGATATTTCTGCTCGAAGTTGCCGATCATTTTCGTTTCACCTACTGGCGAACGTTGCACGTGCAACACAAACGTGTTATAGTCCGCAGTCACTCCCGAACGATTGAGAATGCCCTTGAGAGGCGTGCTCCGTCAGGTGCGTCCTCGCTCGTCGTTCTCCCGCCGCTGGTTCACGTCAGGTTCTAAGCCGATGGGTTTGAAACTTTATTGCAATCGCTACGCGCACTTCAAAGACGCGCTCGTGTGTTCGGTCAACTGCCTGTACCGCACGCGCTGTCAGGATTTCGCGCTCTTTTACGACGAGCACCGGGAGGCGGTGGACACGCTCGTCGGAGATTATTACGCAGGCCGGCGCGCGCAGGAGAAAGCCGCGCCGGCAGTTGCCGCGTCGCGCTCGCTGCCCGTCCTGCCGGTCGTGAAACCCATCGCGACCGCCGTGGACATGCGCGAGTTGATACGTTTGGAGGTTAAGCAAGAGATGGCCGAAGCCGCATACATCTGGATTGACAAGGAAGGCCGCGCGGAATTGCTGGGGCAGGACGAGGTTTTGCGCCGCGCCTCGCGCGGGACGAAACCGCAGACGATTTACAAAGTGGCGCAGGAGATGGAACTCAAATTCCAACTCGTGCCGCGCAAGCGTATCGAGCGTGCGCGACGGCTCGCCGAAGTCGAAGAGGAGCGCGCGACGGCTCGCCGCACGCGCCGCACGACTGCCAGAACCGCCACCCCGCCGGCCTTCGACGAACTCGAAGAGGAGACCCCCGCGAGCGGCATCGCCCCCGCGCCGCGCCGCACGCGCCGCCGCACGCTGAAAGCCGTCAGCTAAAACCGCCCGTCTCTTCGCCTTGCCCGCAGAGAGCGCGCGCCGCCCAGCGCGTCCGAGCAACGCGACCAACGCTCCGAGCACCAAACAAGTCTCGCATGCGACCGCTCTCGCGGTGGCATGCGAGACTTGTTTGCTATTTTGAAGGCGATTATTGCCGCCCGCGCCCCTCGCGTTTTGCCCCCGGAAGCGTGCGGGCCGAAAGCCGCGCCGCTTGCAAACTCGGGCGCGGCTTTGCATACTGGCGGCAGCTACAGCTTATGCCCCGTGCGATTTCCGAAGCGATGACTCATCAATATTTTTTCCCGCGTCCCCTGTCCCGTAAGATTTTCTGCGCGCTCGTCGCGCTCGCCCTGTGCGTGCTGGCCTCGATGCCCGCGCGCGCACAGCAGCAGGATGACGACGAGCGCGTCACGGTCGAATCGAACCTGATCCGCCTCAACGTCGGCGTCGCCGACTCCAGAGGCCGCGCCGTCACCAACCTGACGCGCGGCGACTTCGCCGTCTTCGAAGACGGCGTGCCGCAGACCATCCTCAACTTCGAGACCACCGAGCAGCCGTTCAGCCTCGTGCTCCTGCTCGACATGTCCGGCTCGACCCTCAGCTTTCGCACGCAACTCAAACAGGCGGCCATGCGTTTCATAGACGCGCTCTCGCCCGCCGACCGCGTCTCGGTCGTCTCCTTCTGGACGGAGATGAAGGAACAGAAGAGAACGGTCAAGCCGGTTGACCACATCGAGACGCTGACCGACTTCACGAGCAGCCGAACGCAAATCGCTTTCGCCATCGAACGCGCGCGGGGCGGCGGCGACACCAATCTCTACAAAGCCCTGCGGCACGCGCTCGGCGCGCTCCGGCATGAGGGCACGCGCCGCAAGGCCATCGTCGTCCTCACCGACGGCATTGACAGCGACGTGCGCAAAGAGGATCGCGCCGCGTCAATGGCAGCGAAAACGGCTGACGAAGCCATCAGTTCGATCAAGCCCGACGCGAACGCGATGCTCTCCGCCGTGCTCAACGCGGCGGACGCACAAGGGGTCACCATCTATCCGCTCGCGCTGCCCTCCGGCGACCTCAAGCGTCTCGCCGACCGCGCCACCCTGAGCATTACGCCGAACAAGGGCACGCCGCCCGAAGACATGAAGCGGCTCACCGAACCCACGCCGCAGCAGGCTGCTATCTATGCCTCCGCCCGCGCGCGTCTCGACACGCTCGCCGCACGCACCGGCGGGCGGCTACACGAAATCAACCGCCTCGAAGACATGGCGCGCATCTACGCCGAAGTGGCCGCCGAGATGCGCACGCTCTACACCATCGCCTACCAATCCGCCGGTTCGCGCCCGCGCGACGGCCAGTGGCGCGCCATCCAAATTCAGGTCGCGCGCCCCGAACTGATCGCACGCACGCGCCCCGGCTACTTCGCGCGCTGACGCTTGCGGAAACGCGCTCCGAACGGGCGCAGTTCGGTCGTCGGGAGCGTGCCCGAAGGCGCGCTTGACACCCGCGAGAGCCATCCGTATATTCGTTACATAGCTTCAACCCCTTTAGGCACCCGTAGCTCAGTTGGATAGAGTACATGACTACGAATCATGGGGTCGCAAGTTCGAATCTTGCCGGGTGCATCTTCTAAATCAAAGAGTTACGGGCAGCCCTCTAGCTGCCCGTTTTTATTTGTGTGCCTATAGTGTGCCAACTTCTAAATGTAACTCAGAATGCATAAGCTGAAGAGTACTATCATTCCACAAAGGTTCTTTTGTGGAATTAAACCATTCGTGAAATCAAGGGTTGAGTTTTGCTGTAGTTAGCGGTAATTATTAATTGACCGTCATATTAGACCGCCAGTAGCGGTATTTTATGCCTTAAACGGTGTTACACCGCCAAGAGCGGTAATTGTCGCCCATATAGCTATGTTAGACCGCTACTCGCGGTCTAATATGCGTTCGGCTGCATCAAGTTGAACTTTTAAATGAGCGCGAGACTTGCCGTCAGCGGCGGCGCGCGGCTCATTCTCAATTCGGTCGTGCGGTCACGTCTCACGCCCTCGCCGCCGCGCTTCCTCATCTTTCTGGACACCACGCGGCGGGGGTTAAATAATTCTCTTCGAGGTGGTCAGCCAGCGTTGTGTCGTTTCGATCATAGGCAGCCGAACAAGTCATTGGAGATGACCGCTGATAGCGCAGCTTTTATGCGCGAGACGCCGCCCTCATCATGTCTTGTAGCGGCATCTCAATTCCAGCGTTATGCGCTGCGCGGTCGATTCTCTTTGAACCAAACTGTATCAGCATCGTACTTGCCCATGTAGATCGATTCTGCCAGAGGAGTCAACACATGTTCTGTCCGAAATGCGGGAGAGATGATTCTCTCCGTCACAAGTTCTGCCCCGCCTGCGGCACCAACCTTGACGTGGTCACTATCGCCCTCTCGACCGGCGAAGACAGCATATTCACCAGAGTCAATAAGCATCTCGACCGCTCGGTCGCACGCTACGCCGACCACTTCTTCGAGAGTGCTACTACGACGGCTCGTGAGAGTCAGGTCGGCAGTTCATGGCGGCTCGTGGGTAAAGGGGGGCTCACTCTCTTTATCGATCTCGCCTTGCTCCCGGTGATGTTTTTCTTTCTCCCCTTCAGGCTTCTGATGCTGCTGTTGTATACGCCTCTGGGTTTGTTGCAAGAGCGGAGTGAGCGAAAGCGAAGCAGCGTGCCTACTGTCGATGGGGCGAGTGAATCATCCAAGCGAGGGTTGCCGGAAGCGGGGGGGTGGCGGGTCGGCTCGGTTGGCAGTGTGACTGAAAATACAACTGTGCATTTAGAACTTGCCGAAGCCTCAGAAGGGCGGAGCAAGACTTCAGACGATATCGGTGGCAAGGCGCGCATAACAACCAGATGAACCGGACTCGCTCCCGCCACACCTGCTAAAGGTCAGGGCTTATGCTCGCCGGTTATCTGGGACGATAGGCCGCATCAGAAAAGAAAGCACAGAAGTTGAGCAACACCGTGGCTCAGCGAAAAGCATCATGCAGATTACAGGCTGTCAGCGACGGGCGGTCTATCAAGTCATTGGAGATGACCGCGCATAGCGCGGTTCTCATCGCTGACTTGTGTGGTTTCGGCGTTGTCCGCGCGGCATCTCAATTCCAGCGTTAGGCGCAAGGGGGAAGGGGCTGCTAATAAGAGTGCATTTGGAGGAAGACCATGACAATAACTGTCAAGTCTGCATCGGCATCTGAGCGAGAACAAGCCGTAGCCGTCATTGTATTGGCATTCGGCGCAGACCCCATCGTGCGTTGGACTTATCCCGACCCACATGACTATCTCAGGTATTGGCCCGAGCTAATCAGGGCATTCGGGGGAAAAGCATTTGATCACGGCACCGGATACTGCGTTGACGGCTTCTCAGGTGCGGCGCTGTGGCTCCCTCCTGATGTGCATCCCGCAGAAGAGGAGATGGCCGCGCTGCTCCAGCGAACCGTCCCTGAGCGGAATCAGGAGGAGGTGTTTTCTATCCTGGAGCAAATGGGGGGCTACCACCCGGACGAGCCTCATTGGTATTTGCCACTCATCGGTGTTGATCCGGCCCGGCAGGGCAAGGGTTATGGCTCGGCATTAATGGAGCATGCGTTGATTCCGTGTGACCGTGAGAACAAGCTTGCGTATCTTGAATCCACAAACCCACGAAACATCCCACTGTATAAGCGCCACGGGTTCGAGGTGATTGGTACTATTCAAGTCGGGTCGTCACCACCCGTCTTTCCGATGTTGCGAAGGCCGCGGCCAGCTTAGTTAAGTAAGCCTGAGCCCGTGAGCATTAGTAGGTAGGTTTGGCTGGCGGTGGCGCCTAACAACGGCCTGCACCCGACGCCCCCACACGCTGCCTCTGATGAAGGTTGAACAGGGGCGGTGATGCCGGGCGTTAGACAGCTATCTTTATTCAGAGTGTGAGAACTGGGACATGAGCGAATTTCACATTGCTGCTGAGCATGGCGACACTGAAAAGGTGCTTGCTCTTCTTCATGAAGGCGTCGATGTGGAGGCGGAAGATGAAATGGGCGATACCGCATTGAGGCTTGCTTCAGCGGAAGGGCATACCGAAATTGTGAGAGCGCTTCTTGAGCATGGAGCAAATGCTAATGCCGTTGATGCGTCGGAATTTTACACGGCTCTGATGGGAGCATCAGTGAATGGTCATACCGAAATAGTTCAGCTTCTCCTGAATCATGGCGCAGACGTTAATGCTAAAGATGATTATGATGCTACGGCTTTAACTCGCGCGGCTGAATACGGGTATCTTGAGATTGTGCGTTTGTTGCTAGAGCACGGGGCGGATGCCAGCGTACGTGAGGAAAGAGACATGACAGCATTTGAGCTTGCCGAATCTCGCGGTCATAAAGAAGTCGTCTCAATGCTTTTGCAATATCAATAATGAAAGTTGCGCTGTCTCACTTACAGCGCCATCTAACAACGGCATGCACCCGACGCCCCGATACGAAGTCTCTCAAGAACGTTGAATAAGGGGACGTAGTTGATGCCGGGCGTTAGATGGCTCTCAGGTGTAACCGTAATCGACCTGAATATTGGCGTGAAGAAAGTGCGCATCAAAAGCTATGTATACCTGGCCGCTATAATCGGGGTGTTCGTCATCATACTGTATGCAAGGCCGGCCTACTTCAAACCGTATTGGCCTGGTTTCCTGTTGGCTTGGGCTTCCGCGATTTGTTCGCTCATGGTGTTGTGGGCGAGGCGGCTCAAGCAAGAGCTTGACTCGCGGCTTTGGCGTAAGCGGGTAGCGGGTTTAGACCCCGGGAGGGTTAAGAAGGATACGGTCGAGGGACAAAGGCAATGGCTGATATGGCTGTATGCGGGAGAAGACTACGGAGAGGCGGCCCGATATGCGACTACTGTTAATGATGAAGTGTTGATTGATGCGCCTTGCGAAGAATTGGCTGATAGGGTGCGGGCGAGTAATCCCGAGGCGGCGAGGCGGTTATATCAAGCTGCCATGGAGTATTACCGGCGCGAGGGGAGTCTGGCGACAGGGTCGGGGGAAGGGCTGATGGCGATGGATGGCGTGCAGCGGCTAGAAGGGAAGCTGAAAAA
>DASPJG010000781.1:0-2505 GCA_035628755.1 Pyrinomonadaceae bacterium | reverse complement strand
GAGCCGGTGCTCGCGGATGAAAAGACTTACCTGACCTCTATCGCTTCGCTCACTTCCGCCATCGAAGCGCAGGGCGCGGAGGGCATGACGCCGACGTTGCGCGCCGAGTATGAGCGCAATCTGGCGGTTGTCAATCAAGCCATCGTGTCGTCGCGCGTGGCGGCGCGGCGCAACCCGCAGGACACGGACGCAAAGGAATTTTTGCGCGCCGCTTATCAAAACAAGGTCGAGCTTTTGAGCGCGGTGGCCGATCAAACCCAACTCGCCAGCAGCCGTGATTGATTCGATTATTTCCAGCGGCGCGCTCTCTAACAATCAACGCCGCCCGATTATTAAAGGAACTTTTTTCAGAATGAGACGGAATAGTTATTACCAGTTGCTGGTCGCCGTGTGTCTGTCGGCGTGCCTGTATTCAACAGGGGCAGCCGCGCCGCGCGGGCATCGCGCGGGCGGAGAGGGAGGCGCAAAGCCGGTGATCACAGCCGAGCAGACGCTTCCGGCAGAGGCGACCGTGACGCTTCTGACCTGCGTGGAGACGGGCGACGTGCTGGTGCGCGGCTGGGATCGCAAGGAAGTGCGCGCGCGTTCGCACGATGCCTCGCGCATCGAACTGCGCCGCGCCGATGCGACAGCCGACCCGAACCCTGCGACGCGCATAGAGGTGCTGGTCGCCAAAGATCAGGCCGCACCCGCGCGCCCCGGCCTGTGCAGCAACTCCGGCAATCTGGAACTCGACGTGCCGCACGGGAGCACCGTGCAGATCAAGGGCAACACGGGCGACATCAGCATCTCGGGCGTGGCGAACGTGCGGGTGAAGACTTTGAGCGGCGATATCGAAGTGCAGGGCGCAACGAAGTCAATCGAGGCGTGGAGCGCGAACGGGACGATCATCATGAGAAAATCGAGCGGGCGCGCGCGCTTGGAGACCATCGGCGGCGAGATCGTCGCCAGCGATCTGGCGACGGACGATGTGGGCGACGAGTTTTTCGCCAAGTCCGTGAGCGGCGAGATCACGCTCGCCAACTTGGCGCACACGCACGTCGAAGCCTCCAGCTCGAACAGTTCGATTGATTACACGGGCGCGCTGGCCGAGGGCGGCCTCTACACGTTCCAGAGCCATTCGGGCAGCGTGCGCCTGTCGTTGCCGCCCGAAGCCTCTTTTCAACTCAACGCCAAAGTGCATCACTCCGGCGAGATCATCACGGATTTCCCGATCCGGCAAGTGCCGGTGACGGCGAGCGACAACCCGAACCATGCCGCCACGATAGGCGGGCCGCTCCTGAGCGAAGGGCGGCTCACGGGCGTCACGGGCAAGGGCGATAAACGCGACGCCACGCTCATCCTGTCATCTTTCAGCGGGACGCTGCATTTGCAGCGACAGGGGCAATAGCGGGTTTCAAGTCACAGGTTTCAAGTTTCAGGTTTCAAAACTGAACTTTTAGCCGGTGGCTTGGTTTATAGTTGGCGTAGTTCGAGCGTTTTATAGTTGTGGCCTTTGGTTTGCTGTGGCTTTGACAACAATTCGAGTTTTGGCGAGTGGCTGCGACAGTGGGCGGCCATAACCTGAAACCCGAAACTTGAAACCCGAAACTAAAAAATTCTTGCCACAAAATGAACGATGGCGGTGTTTTCACAGTATAAGCGGTGAGAGAGTTTGAAAAAGCGGCGATTTGAAACGTTTCGGTCGGAAGCCGCGTCTACCTGCATGAGACGCGACAAGGACGCGACCGGGCATTCCCGAAAGTGGGACGAAAAACAACAGACGAGCGCGACGCCGCGCATGCAGAGGTTGGGGAGGTAGCAGCGTGATGAGACGAAAATTGGGAATCTTATTTCTAGTCGGGATCACCGTTTTGGCCGGGACGCAGGAGGCTACGCGCCAGTTCGACGGCCTGAAGTCTTCCTTGAAGAATTTCACGCGTGCGAGTTTGTGGAGCGGTCTGATCGTCTACGCGCAGCCCGTCAGCGACGGCAAACTTCCGGCTCCGCAAATCTATTACCTGATGCCGCCGCAACAGCAGCAGCCCGTCGCGCCCGCCGCGCAGCAGCCGGTGCTGGCCGACAACGCGGGCAGCGCGCCGACGGCCAAGCCCGAAGCGAAGAACAATCACGGCGAAGAAGCGGCGGCGCACCCGGAGGTTGTGGAGTTGGCCGCGACGCATGAGCTTGAGGATGCCGCGAAGTCCGAGTTGGCCTTGAACAACCTGCCGCTGAATTTGATCGCCTCGCACCTCGCCGCGCCGAAGGCCGCGCCGAAGCCGGACAGGGCGCGCTTCTATGAAGAGGTGGCGAAGAACGAGCCGCTCGCAGCGCGCAAGTTCAAGCGGGAGGCCGACGCTATCGCCAAGGCGTTCGTGAAGGAACTCGACGCCCCGAAGCTCGTCCTGGATACCGAACGGATGGCGGCGATGCACGAAGAGCTTGAGCGTTTGAAGGTGAAGGCGCACGGCGAGGCTGAGAACCTGCACCGCCGCATGGAATTGAGGGTTGTGCGCCGTCCAGCCC